>DBME01000073.1 GCA_002298155.1 Holophagaceae bacterium UBA706
GGGGGGCGGGTCACGAGACCAGCCTGAGCTTGGAGTACTTGGCGCGGATGCGGTCCATGTCCGACCGGGCGATGACCGAGCGCAGGCGGGTGTCGCCGGGGTGGTAGTAGTCGTGGACCTCCTCCACGACCCGCGCCCCCAGGGACTGGTGCACGCTGCGCGCCTCGTGGTTGTCGGGGGTGACCAGGAACCGGCACTCTTCCATGTCCTCGGCCACGAGCTTGCGCATCATGGCCCGGATCAGGAGGTAGTTCACGCGGGTCTTGCGGTAGGGCTCGAGGACGGCCAGGGTGGCGCAGTAGGCCGTCCTGCCGTTGGGGAAGTTCAGGACGTAGCCCACGGGGCGGCCGCCATCCAGGGCCAGGAAGCACCAGTCCGCGTAGAAGTCGGTGCAAAGGCGCAGGTAGTAGGCGCAGAGCATGCCCGTCCCGTCACCGCCCCAGATCTCCCGCTCCAGTTCCTGGAGATGGGGGTAGTCGGCGGGCGCAAGGGCACGCACGGTGAAACGTTCGGTTTCCCGAGCGGGGTTTGGCAGGGTTTCAAGTTCCCGTACGTCCATGGCTGGCCTCCTTGAAGGCAAGCATGGGATCCGGTTGTAAAGGTTCCGTGGCGGGGGTGTGCCGGGTCTGGTGCATTTCTGCTACCCCGGCGTTACAACCCCCTTGCATTCAGGGGCATAATGGACCACTTATTGTCAGCTCTGATCGCTCAACCCATCCTGGAGGTCGCCGTGGGATTCGCCGCGAGTTTCTTTGGCCGTCTGCGCATCCGTGGGAAGTTCAACTTCCTTTTCGCTGGCCAGGTCCTGCTCCTGGCGGGTGTCGCCCTGGCGGGTGGGGCCACCATCGACCGGGTCGTCTCGCGCCTCTCCGTGTCGGGTGTGGAACTGGAGAAGGCCCGCCTCCTCTCCAGCGCCCTCAACGATGTGAACACCATCCGCACCGTCCACGTCTCCATGATCGCCGCGGCCCATGACGAGGCGTACCAGGCCAAGCGGGGCCAGCGGCTCAAGAGCCTGGAGGAGAAGGCCGCCGCCGAGATGGCGAAGCTCGAGGCCACGGAATGGGGCCCCGAGGAGAAGCCCCTGGTCACCCAGGGGCTCGCGTCCATCCGGAAGTACAACGATGGCTTCCCCGCGGCCCTGGCCGCCGCCAAGGCGACCCCGGGCGGCAAGGACATCGATCCCGCCCTGATGGAAGCGAACGTCGGCGACCAGCGCCTGGGCCGGGAGGGCTTCGAGAAGGCCCTGGAGGCCATCGAGAGCAGGACCATGTCGGACATCAAGGACACGACCGGCTTCGCCGGGAGGATGCAGCTCTACCTCGTGGCGGGTTCGCTGGTGGCCCTGGGGCTGGGCATCGGGATCACCTCCCTGGTGGGGCGCCAGGTGGGCCAGGCGGTCCGGGAGATCCGGAGCGCGCTGGAGGCCGTCGGTGGGGGTGATCTCACCCGGCGGGCTGCGGTGGAGAGCCGGGACGAGTTCGGGGAGATCGCGGGGAGCCTGGGGGATCTGGCAGCGGGGCTGGGCCGGGACATCGAGGCCCTTTCGGAGATCGCCGCCCGGGTGGCCAGCGGCACCACGGAACTGGCCGCGACCACCGAACAGCTCAGCGTCGCGACGCAGGAGATCAGCGCGGGCGCCGAGCGCCAGCGGGAGGCGATGATTCGGTCCACGTCCGCTCTCAACGACGTGGCCAGCTCGATCTCGGACGTGCGGGGTACGGTGCACGAGACGGACCGGTTCTCCCAGGAATCGCTTAGCATGAGTTCGCGTGGGATGGACTGCGCCAAGGACTCCTCCCGGGCCATGGCGGCCATCGAGGAGAGTTCGGCCAAGGTGGGCCGGATCACCACCGTCATCGCGGACATCGCGCGGCAGACGAACCTGTTGTCCCTGAACGCGGCCATCGAGGCGGCCAAGGCCGGGAACCAGGGCAAGGGCTTCGCCGTGGTGGCCGAGGAGATCCGCAAGCTGGCCGAGCGCAGCGCCGCGGCCGCCAAGGAGATCGCCCAGCTCATCCAGGAGAGCGCGGAGCGGGTGAAGGAGGGCACCTCCTCCACCGAGGCCGTGAGCGGCATCCTGGTGTCCATGGAGGGCAACATCAAGGGCCTCGCCAAGGGCGCCACCCGGGTGGCCTCGGCCGTGGAGGAGCAGACCATCGCCTGCAACGAGGTGGTGGAGGCGGTGGGTACCACCGCCCAGCTCACGGAGCAGAACGCCTCCGGGACCATCGAACTGGCCTCGAGCATCCAGGAGACCTCGCGGACCATCGACGACCTGGCCCACCAGGCCGGGGATCTCCACAGGCTCACGGCCCGGTTCAAACTTCACTGAACCTGGGAGTAGACTGGCGGGCGAGGTGATCCATGCTCGCCGTGCTCGAATCCGCCGCCAACGCCTTCGCCCTGGGAGACCGGTTCGTCGACCGGCTCGTGGGGGACTTCACCGATGATGACTGGGCGGTCAGGGATGCCGCGGGGCACGACCCCCGCTGGATCCTGGGCCACCTCGCCGCGGTGCGGACGCGGGTCACCGCCATGATGGGGCTGCCCGCGATCCCGGCGCCCTGGGCCACGGCCTTCGGCCGCGGCACGTCCCCGGCGGATCTGCCCGCGGACCTGGACATGCGGGAGATCATCGCGGCCTTCCACGCCGCCGGCGAGGCCATCGGGGGCGGCTGGGAAGGGCTTACCGGAGAGGCGCTGGCCGCGCCGCTGGGGCGGACCCTCCCCGACGGTTCGGACACCGTGGGCGGGGCGCTGCGCTTCCTGGCATGGCACGAGGCCTACCACCTGGGGCAGCTGGGGATCTTCCGGCGCCTGGCGGGCAAGCCCGGCCTTGCGTGATCAGTCCACCTTGCGGGGGGTATAGGCCTTCATGGGGTCGATGGGCTTGGCGTAGTCGCTGGTCCACAGCCGGGTGAAGATCTCGCCGCCCTGCTTGGCCAGCTCGGGCTGCTTGAGGATCACCTCGACGTTGCGGGAGAACTCGAAATAGTCCTCCTCCCAGTTGCTGGTCCCCAGCCAGAGGGTGGCCCCGTCCACGACCATGTACTTGCTGTGCACAGTGCGGGCGAAGGGAATGTGGCCGGTGGAAGCCTCGGGGATGGACATGATGCGCACCTCCACCCCGGGGATCATGGCAAGGGATTTGAGGTGGGCGAGACCACGGCTCTTGAGGACCCAGTCCGAGATCAGGAGCTGGACCTTGACGCCGCGCACGGCGGCTTCGCGCAGGGCCTGGTCGATGACCGGCCAGTAGTGGTTCTTGCCGGAGACCGGGGAGTAGGTGAGGAGCTGCACCTGCACCGTGGACCGGGCCGTGCCGATGAGCTGGGTGAGGGCGCCGATGGCGGGCCGGACGGTTCCCGGAGAGAGGAAGGGGGGGCTGGCCACCAGCTCCGCGTCGCCGCCCGGGGCCGCCACATCCTTGGCGGGAGGGGGGAGCGTCTTGTCCAGGGCGAAGCGCCAGTCCACCTCGAAGACCTCCTGGAGGCGGGCCACCAGGGCGGGGTCACGGGTTCGGACGCCCATCTCGTGGATGTGCTCCAGGGCGCGCCAATCGAAGTTCTGGCTGCCCAGAACGCCCTCGGCGGCGTCGGCCAGGAAGTATTTGGCGTGGAGGATTCCCTTGGAGATCCCCTTGAGGTCGAAGATCCGCAGCTCGAGGTTGGGGATCTTCTTCAGGCGCTCGACGGAGACCGGGTCCTGGCTGAGCATGGCGTTGGACAGGATGAAGCGGATCTTGACACCGCGGGCCCCGGCCTTCTCCAGTTCCTGGAGCACGGGCTCCAGGGCGCCGCCGGGCACCTGGGCGATGTAGAACTCGGCGAAGTCCAGGCGCTTCCGGGCGCCCCGGATGACCTCGATCCAGGCGTCCCGGGCGAAGGCCAGGTCGGGATGGGCCAGGGGGGTCTCCTTGGGCACGGACTGGATGAGCTGCGTGGGGCCTCCGGCCCAGGCCTGGGCGAAGGCCAGGGTCGCGGCCAGGAGGGAAGGACTTAAGGCGCGTAAGGTGTGCATCCCTCCAGTTTGCCTGGAATCGGCGAGAATGGAACTCATGGCTGGCGCCGGTGATGTCGAAGAGGGTTACATGAATCGCTCAAAGGACCTCACCCAGGACGAAGGGATGCCGGCCAAGCTTTTCGTGGCCGCCACGGTCCTGTTCGGCGTGCTGGTGGCTCTGCTCTTCACCTGGTTCGGGGGGGTGCAGTACTTCGGGGCCATGGGCGTGCCCACGGCGAGCCGCCTCCTGAACCAGTACTCCACCGTGATGATGACGAGCATCGCCCTCATCATCCCCCTCACGGCCAACCTGTACACCCCGCGCCTGGTGAAGGTCTACGTCACCCACCCCATCATCCTGGGCGGCCTGGGCACGGTGGGGATCGGCCACCTCCTGCTGCTTTCCACCCACTACGTGCCGGCGGGGCACCCCTGGCTTCGCATCGCCGACGTCGGGGTCGCGGTGGTGTGTCTTGGCCTCCTGAGCCTGTCCCTGCCGTTCCTGTATGCCCTGAGCCAGTTCCTGCGGCCCACCTACTTCATGCCCCGGCTCACCCGCATGGGCACGCGGAACCTCCAGGCCCTGGTTTCCGGGCGCAAGCCGGAGATGAACGCCCAGAACCTTTTCCAGATGATCGACGTGGTGGCCAACATCGCCATGACGGGCATGACCCGCGGGGATCGGCAGCTGGTGCTGCACGCCCTGAAGTCGTTGCGCACCCTCCTGGAGGAGGTCATCGTGGCCTGCGATCCGGCGGGGAGCGACTGGCGGGATCTGCGGCCCCACTTCGTGCCGGGCCTCACCAAGGAGGGCCAGGACTACCTCCGGCGGGAGCGCATCTGGCCAGAGGCCTACATGCTGGCGCAGATGCTCAAGATCATGGAGATCTCCACCCGGCGGGAGCACGAGATCCTCTCGGAGCTGGCCGGGCACCTGGTGGGCACGGCCCGGCTGGCCGCGCGGGAGGGCAGGGACGGTGTGGTGGAACTGCACCTCATGAGCTTCAACACCCTCATGCGGGACGCGGTGGAGGCCAAGGATTCCCGGCCCTTCATGAACCTCTGTTACCACTACCGCCTCCTGATCGAAGGTCTGAACACGTCCAAGGTCTTCATGAACGAGGGCATCCGCCACCTGATCCACTACGGCCGCATGGCCTCCCGGGCCGGGCTGGTCTTCGGCCTGGAGACGGTGGTGTATGACATGGGCGAACTGCTCTTGCGCATGGCGTCCATCGACGAGCCCACCGCGGTGGAGGTGCTCCTCACCTGGGCGGGCCCCCTTTGGCAGGACTGCCTGGACCAGGGCGGCCACCTTCGGAAGGCGGGGTGGCGGAGCCTCATCCGGGCCCATTGGGAGGCGCGGGTGGCCGGGCACGAGGCCCTGGCCGAGGCCCTCTTCTGGCACTACCTCTCCGACGAGACGATCCACCGGGAGCAGCTGGAACTGGTGCTGGACGACAACCGGGAGTTGAATTTCGAGTTCAACGAGCGTCTGATGCGTTTCGCCCACCTGTCGGAAGAGGCCGAGGCCAAGGCCCGGGAGTTCCTGGAAGTGTGGTGATCAGTACCGCCCGGGAGGCGGGGGGGCATAGGCCTCGTTCCAGAAGCGATTGCGGGGAGGCTCGTCCCGGATCACGCCCATGCGGCGCAGGGTGTCGCGCCATTCGTACTTGATGAAGGTCTTCTCCAGGGGCGTGGACTCGGCCTCGAAGGGGACGGTGACCGAAGGCGAGCTCTCCTCGCGGCCGTAGCCGGTGCCGGCGCTCTCGTCCGCGCTGCTCTTCCTGGATTCCTTGTAGGCCTCGGCCCGGGGCGCTCCGGCGGCACTGCCGGTGACGCCCGGAGCCATGCTGGGAGCGCAGTCCGGTGACAGGACGTCCGGGAGGGGCTTCTCGAACCTGCGGGGCGGGGACGGACGGTAGGGGCGCGGGACGCTGACGACGTGACGCACTTCCGGGTAGACGGCCATGGCCACCACGCCCATGGCGCTGGTGTCGCCGAAGGCGCCGGCGTAGGAGTCGTCCGAGGTGGTGAAGAAGAAGCGGTTGACGCGGTCCTGGCCGGTGCGCCACCCGGAATANNGTCCAGGAGGTACATCCGCTCGTTGCTGCCCAGCCAGGATTTGGCCCCCGAGATGATGTTCCGGCCGTCCACGGCGATGCAGAGGCCGACGCGGCGCCCCGTGCGGTTGTGCACGACGATGGTGTAGCCGGCCCCCCGCACGGCCTCGGCATAGACCCGGTTGGTGCCGCCGGCGGGATAGAGGTTGAGGGTGCGGCCGTCATCCATCCGCAGTTCCACCGAGACCGCCTGGCCCACGACGGATGCCGGGGCGGGTGACGCGCAGGCCAGGATTCCTGCGGCAAGGGCGAAGGTGATGGGGGTTCTCATGGGGTCCTCCTCGGGAAGCCGTCCTGTTGGACAGGTCCTCCGGGAGGAATGTTCCCGGCCTCACCAGGAAATCGTCACCAGCACCTCGTCGGGGAGGTCCAGGGGGGTCGGGCCCTCGAGGCGGCCCAGCCGCTCCAGGGCGGCGCGGAGCCTGGGAAGGCGCCGGCTTTCCATGCGGGCCGTCACGCTCCGCTCCAAGGCCGGGGCCTGGGGGACACCTTCACAGGCCAGGATCGCGTCCAGGACCGCCTGGCGCAGCTTGGGGGAATCGGCGGCCTCCAGGCGGAACCGGAGCGGTGCGGCCAGGGGCGCTTCTTGATAGGATTCCGCGGCCTTCTTGCTCTCGGCCTTCCTGCTTTCCGCCTTGCGGGCCGGCGCCATGTCCCGGGCGGCATTGCCCGCCTGGGCCTGGGCCTCTGCGGCCCGCGGGGCCTGGGCGCTCCCTACGATGCCGGGGGCGAGGAAGGTCGGGGCAGCCTGGGAGGGCGCCCGCGGGGGAGCCTGCGCCGGCGCCTGCGATGGAGCCTGGGAAGAATACTGGGAGGGCGCCTGGGATGGCTCAGGGGAAGTGTCGGCCCCGGGCGTCCCGGTCACAGGGGTGCTGGCGGGCCCGGGTGGCGGGGCGAAGCCGTCCTCCACCTTCTTCTTCCTGGCCGGGGCCTGCTGGGCGGGTTCCTCCGCCTTCTCCTGGACGGCTTCGGCCGGCTTGGATTCTTTCCGCGGTTCCGGCACCATCCTGCTCCCGGGGCCGGCGACCTTCGCCACGAGGAGTCCCGTGAGGCAGACGAGGACCAGGGCCGCGGCCTGCAGCTCGGGGCGCAGGAAGAGGGGGCGCTTCCGGGGCTGGACCCGGGCCAGGATGCGTTCGGCGAGCCAGGGGGGAGGCTCGACGGGTTCCAGGGAGCGGATGGCCTCGACGGTCCGCCGGAGTTCCTCCAGGGCCTTGGCGCAACCCGGACAGGAAGCCAGGTGGTCCTCCAGGGCCTTGGCCTCCGCCGGGGCCAGGGCCCCGTCGAGATGGGCGGAAAGGAGATCACGGAAGTCCCGGCAGGCGCTCATGGGGCCCCCAGGGCGCGTTCAAGGCACGCCTTGATGCCTTCCCGCGCGCGGGCCAGGCGGGACTTGACGGTGCCCTCCCTCAAGTCGAGGACGGCGCCGATCTCCTGGTAGGAGTGGTCACGGAGGTCCCTCAGGACCAGGACCTCCCGGAAGTCGGGGGGAAGGGTGCCCAGGCATTCCTCCACCTGCCGCCGCAGGGCGGCGGCCTCCAGACGTTCCAGGGCCGAGGGGGCGTCGGAGGCGGGGTCGGGCCGCACCTCGCCGCGCTCGGTGGCCACGGGGGCATCCAGCGAGAAGGCTTCCCGGCGCCGGCGGGAGGCGAGGGTCTCCAAGCGGTTCCGGGCCTGGTTGAGGGTGATGGTGGTGAGCCAGGTGGTGAACCGGGCCTCGGAACGGAACCCGGCCAGGCCGCGGTGGGCGGCGATGAAGGCGTCCTGGACCACGTCGCAGGCCTCCTCGTAGTTGCCCATCATGCGGAAGGCCACGTTCAGCATCGCTTTCTGGTGGCGCAGGACCAGGATCCCGAAGGCGTCAGGATCCCCCGCCCGGCAAGCCGAGACCAGCTCCACATCGTCGCTCTCCCCATCCACCGAATGCCGGCTCATCACATTGGACAGTCTAACGGCCCCGAAGGTTCCCGGCAGCCTTCACCTGGTGAAGATGGCCCTCAGGCCGTCGTTGGCCGCCCCCAGGTCGAAGGCCTCCGGGCGCCAGCCTTTGGGGAAGGAGGCCCGGGCCAGGGGGTGGTCCGGGTGGCGGGGATTCGCCGCCGCCGCAAGGCGCTCCCGGTAGCCGAAGGGCCCCCCTGGGCCCTCGGGAGGGCAGGCGCCCTTGCCCCCCGCGCACCGGGGGATGCGGAGCGGCGTCTCCGGCAGGAACCGGTCCTCCACGGTGATCTGGTGGGTCCAGGCGTCCTCGAGGCCGTACTCGTAGCTCAAGGTATCTCCGGGCTGGAAGCCGAGACCCGCCAGGGAGACGCGTTCCGCCCGGAGGCCGAAGGCGCCCTCGGTGCCCACCTCGCCGTATTCCGTCCCGCGGATGCGGAAGACATGGCCGTGGTCGTCCTCCCACCCGAACACGGCCTGGATGGCCCGGTGCAGCCGCGCCAGGCTGAGGGTGGCCGGGATCTCCAGCCGCCGCCACACGGCGGGCCTGGTGTCCGCGAGGAGGATCTTGATCCGGTAGGCGTCGCCTTGATCCTTCACGGCCATGGAAACCTCCCCCGCGGGGTTTGCGGACCCCGATTCTAGATCCGCTGGATTGTCCTGTCACACTATTCGGAAGGTTATTTCAACGACCATGGAGGATTGGCGATGATCTCGGTCACGGATCCCATCCAGCGGGCTATCGACTGGACCAAGAAGCTTCTTTTCGGCCCCTTCGATTTCGGGAAGTGGTGCGCCATCGGTTTCACCGCCTTCCTGGCGAGCTTCGTGTCCGGCGGGGGGGGCGGCGGCTACCGAGGGCGGATGCCGGGATCCAAGGGGTTCGGGGGGGCCGCGCACATGCCATCGCCTGAGGACGCCTTCCAGGCGGTCTGGCATTGGTGCCTGGGACATCTGGCCTTGGTGGGCGTCCTCGCGGTCCTGGCCCTGGTCGTGATGGTGGTGTTCCAATGGCTGGGTGCCCGGGGACTTTTCATGTTCCTGGACAACGTGGTGCATGGGCGGGGTGAGATCGCTGCCCCCTGGACGCGGTTCCGCGTTCATGCCAACCGGGTGCTGGCCGCAATCCTGATCCTCGACGTGGCCTACCTGGCGGTGTCTGCGGTGGCGGTGTGGGTGGGCTGGAGCCTCGCGCGCCAGGATATCGCGGACATGGAGTTCGGTGCACACGCCATCGCGGGGATCCTCGCGGCAGCCGCGATCCTCGTTCCCTGCCTCCTCGTGCTGGGCATCGTCAGCCTCCTGCTCCGGGACTTCGTGGTGCCGGTCATGTATCTGCGGAATTGCACCGTCGGCGAAGGGTTCGGAATCCTGCGCCGGGAACTGCTCGCGGGCCGCGGGGGCAGTTTCGTGCTCTTCTACCTCATGAAGGCCGTCCTCTTCCTGGCGGCCGCGGTCGTGATCATGTTCGGAGTGTGCATCACCTGCTGCACGGCGGGCCTTCCCTACGTGAGCTCCGTGGTGTTCCTGCCGGTCTTCGTGTTCTTCCGGGCCTATTCGCTGGAATTCATGGCCCAGTGCGGGGCGGAGTGGCGGATCCTGCCCGAAGGTTCCGGGCATTGACGGCGGTTATCGACGCGTAAGCAAAGCTGATACTCGTGGACGGGGTCCCGGCGCGGCCCCCGTAATGGAATTTTCCAGCCGGAAGGTTCCATGAGGCGAGAACGCATTAGCATCTTCGACACGACCCTGAGGGACGGGGAGCAGAGCCCCGGCTGCAGCATGCAGCCCGAGGAGAAGCTGCGCATGGCCCTGCAGCTGGCCGCCCTCAAGGTGGACGTCATCGAGGCGGGCTTCCCCGTGGCCAGCGAGGAGGACTTCGCGGCCGTGAGCCTCGTCTCCCGCAAGGTCCGGGGGCCGGTCATCGCGGCCCTGTGCCGCACCCTCAAGGGGGACATCGACCGGGCCTGGGAGGCTCTGCGGGACGGCCCCAGGCCGCGCATCCACACGTTCATCTCCACCTCCGACCTGCACATGAGCCACAAGCTCCAGAAGACCCGCGCCGAGGTGCTGGCCATGACCCGGGAGGGCGTGCGCCGGGCGGCGGGGCTCTGCGGCGACGTGGAGTTCAGCGCCGAGGACGCCAGCCGCAGCGACCCGGCCTTCCTGGCCGACATCGTGGCCGTGGCCCTGGAGGAGGGCGCCGGCACCATCAACCTGCCCGACACCGTCGGCTACACGGTCCCCGGGGAATTCCGGGACTTCCTCCTGGACCTGCGCAGCCGCGTGCCGGCCCTGGACCGGGCGGTGCTCAGCGTCCACTGCCACGACGACCTGGGTCTGGCGGTGGCCAATTCCCTCGCCGGCATCGAGGCCGGGGCGCGGCAGGTGGAATGCACCATCAACGGCATCGGCGAGCGGGCCGGCAATGCCTCCCTGGAGGAGATCGTCATGGCCCTGCGGGTGCGGGGCGAGCGGCTGCCCTTCGAGACGGGGATCGTCACCGAGGAGCTCTTCCGTTCCAGCCAGATCCTCTCCAACATCACCGGCGTCCAGGTGCAGCCCAACAAGGCCATCGTGGGCCGCAACGCCTTCGCCCACGAATCGGGCATCCACCAGCATGGGATGCTCTCCAACCCCATGACCTACGAGATAATGACCCCCGCTACGGTGGGCGTGAAGACCAGCAGTCTGATCCTGGGCAAGCACAGCGGCCGTCACGCGCTAAAACAGCGCTACGAGGAGCTGGGCTACCCCCTGGAGCAGGAGACCCTGGACCGGGCCTACAAGCTCTTCGCGGGGCTCGCGGACCAGAAGCGGGAGATCTACGACGAGGACCTCGTCGCCCTCCTCCACGACGGCATCACCGAGTGCCCCCAGACCTGCCGCCTCGTGGCGGTGCAGGCCAGCGCCGGCACCCACTCCATCGCCACCGCCCTGGTGACCCTCGAATGCGAGCACGGCCCCGCCACAGAGACGGCCTCGGGGGACGGCCCGGTGAACGCGGTGTGTGAGGCCATCAACCGCATCACCGGCATGCAGGGGGAGCTGCGGGACTTCCGCCTCCACTCCGTCACGGGGGGCGCGGACGCCCAGGGCGAGGTGCACGTGCGCGTGCGCTTCCCGGAGGGGGTCTTCACCGGCCGGGCGGCCAGCACGGACATCGTGCACGGCAGCGCCCAGGCTTACCTCGACGCCGTCAACAAGGTCTTCCTGGCCCGCACGCGCAGGGAGGCCGTGGCCACCGCCTGATCCGGAGGAGCCCATGCAGGCCCGCATCGCAGTTTTGCCCGGGGACGGCATCGGCCCCGAAGTCACCCGGGAGGCCGTGGCCTGCCTGGAGATGGTCGCCGACCTGGGAGGCCACGCCTTCCGCTTCCAGGAACTGCCCATCGGCGGCGCCGCCCTGGACGCCTGCGGCATGCCCCTGCCGGCGGTGACGCTGGAGACCTGCCTCGCCTCGGACGCCGCGCTGCTGGGCGCCGTGGGCGATCCACGCCACGACGGCCGCCCCTCGCACCTCAAGCCCGAGAAGGGGCTCCTGGCCCTGCGGGCCGGGTTGGGCGTCTACGCGAACCTGCGGCCCGCCTTCCTGCACCCGGCGCTGGTGCGCTCCTCCCCCCTGAGGGAGGAGGTGGTGCGCGGAACGGACCTGGTGATCGTCCGGGAACTGGCCGGCGGACTCTATTTCGGTGAACCCCGGGGGCTCACGCCGGAGGTGGGGACCAACACTCTCGCCTACTCCCGGCCCGAGGTGGAGCGCATCGCCCGGGTGGCCTTCGAGCTGGCCCGGGGCCGGCGCCGCAAGGTCACCAGCGTGGACAAGGCCAACGTGCTGGAATCCAGCCAGTTGTGGCGGACGGTGGTGGGGGAGGTGGCCCGGGATTATCCCGACGTCGCCCTGGACCACCTGTACGTGGACGCCTGCGCCATGGCCATCGTCACCCGGCCGACGAGCTTCGACGTGGTGGTCACGGACAACCTGTTCGGGGACATCCTCAGCGACGAGGCCTCGGTGCTAACAGGCAGCATGGGCATGCTGCCCAGCGCGAGCCTGGGCGGCACGGTGGGGCTCTTCGAGCCCGTGCACGGGTCGGCCCCCGACATCGCCGGACGGGGCGTGGCCAACCCCCTGGGGGCCATCCTCAGCGCCGCGATGCTCCTGCGCCACAGCCTCGGCCTCGAGGCGGAAGCCCGGACCCTGGAGGAAGCCGTCTCCCTGGTCCTCGCCCGGGGCTACGGCACGCCGGACCTCCGGTGCGAGAAGAACACCCTGGGCACCCGCGGCATGGGCGAGATGGTCCGGAACCACCTGTCCCGGGCCCTGCTGGGCATCCCCGCATGAGCACCCTCTACGACAAGCTCTGGGAGCGCCACGTGGTGGAGGACCGGGGCGACGGCACCGCCCTCCTGTACGTGGACCGCCACCTGGTGCACGAGGTCACGAGCCCCCAGGCCTTCGAGGGCCTGCGCATGGCCGGGCGCGCCGTGCGCCGCCCCGGGGCG
>DBME01000399.1:0-2666 GCA_002298155.1 Holophagaceae bacterium UBA706
GCCCAGGGTGATCGTGGCGGAGACCTGGCTGGTCCCAGCGCCGCTCCACCCCGTCCTGCGCTCCTCGCGCCTCCTGGGAGCCAGGAGGCGCCTCCACGGGGGGGGCGCAGTCGGGACTGGGCAGGCGCGGAGGCCTGATTGGAAATGCTGGCAAGCGACCAGGATGGGCGGCGGGCACCCGCCGCCGGGGGCCGCATCCGCGAATAGGCTCTTGGTAAAGGGGCATCTTCAGGCCATTCTGATGGTTCGGAGTTGAACTTATGGGGTGTCCGACTCACTTCGTTGAAGGACATCCACTTGGAGGTTTGGGTATGGCGCGGAAGAATTCCAGGCATAGGGCGCGGACGCTCGGGCTCCTCGCGGGCCTTGGAGCCGGCATGGGGATGCCCCTGGCGGCCCAGAGCCTTTGGCTCCCTGCTTCGGACCCGGTGGGCATCGCCCGTTCCGGCGCCGGTGTGGCCTTCGGGCAGAGTCTCGAGGCGGCGGCCCTCAACCCGGCCCTCCTCGTCACCCTTCGCGAGGGGACCAGCGCCTTCGTGGCCGCCGGCATGGAACTGCAGTCCTCCCAGGGCACCCTCGGCTCCAATTCGAACGTGAACTTCAGCACCGACCGGAACCGTTTCCTGCCCGCCCTGGGGGCCGCCTGGCGGTTGAGCCAGGATGTCACCCTGGGCATCAAGGTTGATAATCCGTTCATGAGGCACGCCCTGTTCGACAGCGCCTACGCCGGCCGGTTCGAAGCCCTGGGCATGGACCTGACGACCCACCGCTTCGAGGTCCAGGGCGCCTGGTCCATCACCCCCGGCTGGTCCGTGGGCGCAAGCGTCGGCGTCACGCGGGTCCAATACGGGTTCCGCAATTCCGTCCGCGTGCCCGTGCCGGCCAACCCCCTCGCGGCCCAGTCCGCATCGAACCCCACCCAGGGACTCCTGGAAGTGGTCGCCATGGAGGAGGGCACCAAGACCCTCCCCAGCTACGCGCTGGGTTTCCGATGGGCTATTAATCCCCGCTGGACCGTCGCCGGCGCCTGGCAGGGGTCCATCCAGGGCACCCTCGGCATGAAGAGCAAGATCCTCACGGACGCCCAGCGCCTCGTGGGCGTGGACGGCGTGGGTTCGCCCGACGTCCCGGCCGTGACCAACGCGCCCATCGTCCTGGGGCAGCTCACCTCGGGCACCGGGGACGGCACGCTGACCCTGCCGGGCAGGGCCACCGTGGGCGTCCGCCAGCGCCTCAACCAGACCTTCACCTGGGAGTTCGACCTGCGCTACGTGCAGGGGGCCTCCACGCGCATTCCCGGCTATCCCACGGTCACGGGCCCCAGCGGCACGGTCACGGGCGGCGGCATGCCGGGCAAGTTCCACAGCGGCTACGGCTTCAGCCTCGCCGGCGAGATGGTGCTGACCAAGCGCCTCACGGGCCGCATGGGCGTGGCCATGGACCCGGGCCTGCGGGAGGATCCCTCCCTGGAGCCCACCCTGGGCGGCGCCCGTAGCGCCTCCTTCTCCTTCGGCCTCGGCTGGCGCGCCCTGGGCGGCGAGTTCAACCTCGGCTGGCAGATCCGCCAGGCCCAGGACCGGGAAGTCCCCACCCTTGACGGGCGCTGGGACCAGAACGGCTACACCACCATGAACACGCTCACCCGCGTCGAAGGCATGGGCCACCTCTGGTCCCTCGGGTTCAAGAAGGCGTTCTAGCATGCGCTTCCTGGGACCTCACGCCTGCGAGGAGGCGCTGGAGCGCGGCGAAATCCAGACGCTCCGCATCGCGCCCACCGCCTGGGAGCGCAGCGCGAAGCTGCGCGCCACGGCCCGGGAACGGGGCGTGGTGGTGCACCGCGAGCCCATGGACAGCCTTGACCGGCGGGCCCAGGGGCAGCGCCACCAGGGCGTCCTGGGGGAAGGCGAGGCCATCACCTTCACGTCCATGGCGGACCTCCTGGCCAGGGTGCGGGAACGGGGCGCCGAGGCCCTCGTGCTGGCCCTGGACGGCGTCACCGACCCCCACAATTTCGGGGCCATCCTCCGCTCCGCGGCGGGTGCCGGCGTGGACGGGGTGATCTTCCCGGAACGCCGGTCCGCCCAGGTGAACGAGACCGTCATGCGCGCCAGCGCCGGCACCGCCGGCCGGGTGCCCCTGGTGCGGGTGGTGAACCTGGCCCGTGCCCTGGAGGACCTCAAGGAGGCCGGCGCCTGGGCGTATGGCCTCGCGGCCGGTCCTGGCAGCTCCGACTACCTCCAGGAGCCCTTCGACCGCGCCACGGTGCTCGTGCTGGGCGCCGAGGGAGAAGGCCTCCACCAGAAGATCCGGGAGCACTGCGATGGACTCCTGGCCATTGGAATGCCCGGCGGGATCGAAAGCTTGAATGTGTCAAGTGCCGCGGCTGTAATGCTTTTCCGGGTAGTCGCCCGTCGCGGAAACAAGGCATGACGATCTTTTTTGTTGTGCCCTCCCAATTGGCGTGTTACCTTGGCAATTCCCTGTCAGGAAAGCTTTGCCTCACAGAGCACCGGATTGGGGATCTTTTGACATAGCCGAGATGGCCGAGTGGTTAATGGCAGCAGACTGTAAATCTGCCGGGCTCCGCCCTACGGAGGTTCGAATCCTTCTCTCGGCACCAGTTCTTTCGCGGAAGACTGGTTGTTAAGCGGGAATAGCTCAGTTGG
>DBME01000399.1:2691-2864 GCA_002298155.1 Holophagaceae bacterium UBA706
CGTCCTTGGTAAGGACGAGGTCGGCGGTTCAATCCCGCCTGTGGGCTCCACTTTTTCTGCCGCGCACCATCCCAAACGTCGTAACTTCACATCCCCCACCACCTCCAGGAGGCACCTGTGGCCAAAGAGAAATTCGATCGCTCAAAGCCTCACGTCAACATCGGCACCATCGG
>DBME01000341.1 GCA_002298155.1 Holophagaceae bacterium UBA706
CTGTGCTTGATCAGTTCGCCCACTTCGCCAACCCGCAGTGGGTCAGCCCCCACCTGAGTATCAGGCGCCGCAGTCGTACTAGATTTTGAAGACCGCCGCCAGATCGCCGCCCGTGGGGATGATCCGGCCGGCCTTGAGGCAGGTCTCGAAACCGCCGCGCACCCAGTCCCGGACCCGGTAGAGGGTGGCGAAGTGGAAGGCGGGCGTGGCCTCGCCCTGGCCGCCGACGATCTCGCCGCCGCGGCGGACGTTGTCGGACATCCAGGAGGGCAGGGTGAGGTGGTAGGGATTGCGCACCACTTCGCCCTTGTGGAAGGAGATGGCGGCCACCAGGTCCGCCACTTCGGCGGGGGTGGATTCGATCATGAGGTTCGGGTCGGCCATGGCCCGCCAGAACTCGGTCTCGATGATGCGGCACTTGAACGCGGGGCCCAGGGTCTTGAGGGCGTCGACCACCAGGTGGTGCGTGCCCACGTGGGTGCTGTTCCAGTCCTGCTCGTGGGGCAGGAAGATGAAGGACGGGCGGTGGTACGAGATGATCTGCGCGATGGTCTCGACGGAGGTGTTCCAGCCGTCGGGGTTGCCGGCCCGGGTCTTGGGGTTGATGCTGGCGAGGCCGTTCTGGCGCGTGGTGATAAGCTCGAAGCCCAGGAAGTGGCAGGCGCCGTACATCTCCTGGAGACGGGCCTCCTGGCGATCCACCCGGCTTCCCTGGGTGACCGCCACGACGCAGACGCGGTAGTTCAGCTCGCGGCGCAGCCGCAGGGGCAGGGCGCCGGTGATGGATTCGTCATCGGGATGGGGGGAGAAGACCAGCACCCGGGGGGCGTTGTCCATGAGGCGGGGCGCGGGTTCCGGAGGCAGTTCCCCCAGGGGCATCGCGCGGCCTTCCTCCTGGAGCTTCACGAATTCGTCGATGTAATGGTTGTAGGGGTGACTCACAGTGCCTGCTCCTGTGCCAGGGAATTACCCATGAATACCACGATGCCCAACCGGGCGAGCACCGTAAATTTTGAGCCTAATCAGGGACCTTCTCCACAGCCTGATCCACGATGGAACTCAGCTCCTGGCATTGCCGTTGGATCCGGAGGGCGATGCGGGACGCTTCGGGCGTGCCGCCCGTCTCCTCCAGAAGCTGGGCCATGAGGAGAATGCTGTTGATGGGGTTGCGGAGGTCGTGGGCCAGTTTGCGCGTCGACAGCCGGTGTTCTTCCTGCAGGCAAGCGAGGGCCCGCATGGCCTCGTCCAGCTCACGCCGGCCCGCCACGGGCTGGCGGCGTTCGCCGGTCTTGTGAAAATTCGTTAGATTCATTGGAAAATCCAATCCCAGGGCGCGGGTGGGGACTCCAGGGCTTCATCTGATCCGGTGCGACCCCTAGAGATTAGGACAATTCGCCCGCCGTTAAAAGAAATCACGGAGGCCTCCGGAAGGCGCCGTTGCGCCGCCGCGGCATCTCTGCCTGAATGACTGGACGGAGAATCCTCATGAAGCTTGCCGACCTGACTTACCTGGTGGTGGACACCGAGACGACCGGCCTCCAGGCTGGAGTGGACAAGGTCGTCTCCATCGCCGGCGTCTGGGTCCGTCCGGGGCAGGGCGCCCTCCGCCAGGAATCCCATCTGGTGGACCCGGGGATCCCCATCCCCCCCGAAGCCTCCGCCATCCACCACATCGTGGACCGCCACGTGGCCGGCGCCCCCACCTTGGCCCAGGTGCTGCCCTTCTTCCAGAAGGATGATTTCGACGTCTACGTGGCCCACAACGCCGCCTTCGACTTCGGCTTCCTGCCCGCCGGAGGCCGCCCGGTCCTCTGCACCCTCCGCCTGGCCAAGAAGCTGTGGCCCCGGCTGGCCAAGTATTCCAACCAGTACCTACGGTATTTCCTACCCCTGGAGGTCCCCGAAGCCGAGGGCCTGCCGGCCCACGAGGCCCTGGCGGACGCCTTGGTGACCAGCAAGCTGCTCCTGCGGGAACTGGCCTGGCTCGAGGAGAACCCCCAGGCGGGCGTGGAGACGCTGCAGGACCTGCTCGACTGGGTGCAGGCGCCCAACCTCCTGGAAACCTGCCAGTTCGGCAACAAGCACCGGGGCGTGGCCTGGGCCAACGTGCCCAAGGACTACCTCGCCTGGATGAAGCGGGAAGTGAAGGACATGGACCCCGACCTGCGCTTCACCGTGGAGCACTACCTCCAGGGGCGCTGACCGGACGATCCGTCAAAAGGAGGGGGCGAAAGCCAGTTGCCCCTTCCGCCGGGACCTCCGGTGGGATCTAATTGAAGCGTGAGCACTCGCGCCCCTTACGAAACCTCGCCGCTCCTCACGGAGCCGCGTTCCTTCTCGGAACGCCTGCGGTGGCTGCGCAAGCAGGCGGCCATGACCCAGGTGGAGGTCAGCCAGGCCCTGGGCTGCGACCAGGCCATGGTCAGCAGCTGGGAAGTGGGCCGGACCCGCCCCAGCTCCGTGGCGCTGGGGACCCTTGCCCGCTATTACGGCGTGTCCATCCGTGCCCTGGAGACGGGCGAAGGCTTCCAGTCCGAAGCCGAGGCGGCCCGCAGCGCGCGCATGAACGCCCTGGGGGAAGGCGGCCCCATGGACCAGTGCCTGCCCGTGGATCTGCAGCCCGTGACCCCGGGCACCCTGCGCCTGGTGGATCTGGAGCAGGGCACGCAGGATTTCCTCGACACCGCCGAAGCCATGGCGGCCCTGCTGGGCGCCCTGAAGAAGGGCCGCAAGGCCTGGGTGGTGGTGAAGTAGGTCCAGGCCGGCCAGCGCGTGAAGGCGTGCGCTTGACACTTGGCAAAGCGTATCTGGTTGTGCCTTTCATCACGGTTTGACGCCGTTTGGGAGGCAGGTGGCCCCGTCGTGACCTCGGGTCATTAGCAAAAGAATAACAATTTCAATAATTAGACTGCGATTAATCGGGGCGGTCCATTCGATAATTGCGCGAGTATTTGCCTCTTTTTTCCAATTTCAATAAACGCCGCCGCTCTACAATAAGTGCAATGGACGTTTTACGGGTTCCGACGGAGGTCTAGGCCTGCNNCTCTGCCCACTCATCAACGGTGAACGGGAGGATGCGGATGGACACCAAGGCCAAGAAGGAGATGCTCGGGAAGCTGCGGAAGGAGGCCCTGCTAGGCGGCGGCCAGGACCGCATCGACGCCCAGCACGCCAA
>DBME01000337.1 GCA_002298155.1 Holophagaceae bacterium UBA706
AAACAAAAAACCGGCCCCTGTGGCCGGTTTTTTTATGGCGGCTTGCCCGCTAGAACTGGCCGTGGCCCAGCTCATGGGGGGTGAAATCCCCGCGATCGAGGATGCGCAGGCAGGCATCCACTACCGCTGCATCCAGCTTGCTGCCCCGCAGTTCGATGATATGGGCCCTGGCCTGGGGAATGCCGAGGGCGGCGCGGTAGGGGCGATCGGAGGACATGGACTCGACGATGTCGGCCACCGTGAGGATGCGGGCCTCCAGCAGGATCTGCTCGCCCTTGAGCCCCGCCGGGTAGCCGGAGCCGTCGATGAACTCGTGGTGCTGGTGGATCATCTGGGCGACGGGCCAGGGCAGGGCGATGTCCTTGAGCACCTGATAGCCGGCGCCCGGGTGCTCCTTGACCAGGTTGAACTCTTGGGGAGTCAGCCGACCCGGTTTGGTGAGGATGTCGAGTGGCACCTGTATCTTGCCGATGTCGTGCACCATGGCTCCCAGATAGAGCCCCCGCAGCCGCTTCTCGTCCAGCTTCAGCTCGCGGCCGATGGCCAGCGCCAGGGTGGCGATATGCTTCTGGTGGCCGGCGGTGTAGGGATCGCGCTGCTCCAGCACGGCGGCAATGGCGCCGAGGGCATCTTCCAGCGCCAGCTCCAGTTGGCGGGCATGCAGCACCTTGTCGCGCTGGGCGGTGAGATAGGCCTGCTGGGTCGCGCGGGCCTGCAGGCCGTAGGCAAGGTAGTCCGCCAGCTGGCTGAAGAGGTGCACCTCTTCGTCGGTGAAGGGGCGGGCCTGTTCACTGTGAATGAGCAGGCCGCCATGCCCGCCAGCGTGCCACTGCAGCGGCAACAGCAGACGGGCGCGCAGGGTGGCCGAGTGGTGCACCAGTGCGCTGGCCAGGGCTTCGTTGCACGGTGTCCCGGTGCCGATGGCCTGATGCAGGGCGNNACCTGCAGGGTGTGCTGGTCACTGTTTTCCTGCAGCACGGTGACGAGGGGAAAGCGGCCATCGAAGGTGATGGCGTCGCAGATCTCCTGCAACAGGGTCTGCTCATCATCCTGCTTGAGCATGGCGTGGTGGGCGCGGCCGATGGCCTCCAGGGTCCAGGTGTACTGCTGCAACCGCTCCTGCTGCTGTTTCTTCTCGGTGATGTCGTCGAAGAAGACGCCGACCCCGACCACCTGGCCCAACTCGTCGTGCAGAGGAAACTTGGTGGTGCTGAGCCAGCGGGCCTCGCCCCCCTTCAGATAGGGCTCTTCATGGCACTGGGTGGTGCCGCTGGCCATCACCCTCAGATCGTCATCCCGATAGCGCTTGGCCAGCTCGGCCGGGAAGAAGTCGGCATCGCACTTGCCGACCAGCTCGGCCGGGGTGAGGGCGAGATCGTCCGCCAGCAGCCGGTTGCAGGCGATGAAGACGGAGCGGGTGTCTTTGAGCAGCACCCGATAGGGCAGCTGATCCATCACCTGGCCAAGCAGGGCGGCCGTGGGCTGCGGGGGAAAGGGCGGTGGGGGTCTTGAACTCATTTCATCCTGCCTCGGTCAAAGGGGGGCAAAGCGATAACCCGCCTGCCACACGGCGAAGCAGGCGCTGACCACCTGCTCGTCATAGTGGACGCCGGCATAGCGGGTCAGTTCGGCAAAGGCATCGGTGAGGGACATGGCTCGCCGGAACGGGCGGTGGGCCGTCATGGCGGCGAGCGAATCGGCCACCCGGATGATGCGCGCCTCCAGCGAGATGGCATCCCCCTGCAGCCCCTGCGGATAGCCGCTGCCGTCCAGGTTCTCATGGTGCTGCTGCACGATGGCGGTGATGGGCCAGGGGAAGTCTATCTGCTGCAGGATTTCACAGCCCGCCTGCGGGTGCTGCTTGATGAGCTCGAACTCCACCTCCCTCAGTGCGCGGGGGCGGGTGAGGATCTCCGCCGGGATCTGCAACAGGCCGATGTTGTGCACCATGGCGGCGAGGCCCAGCCCGTCGAGGCGTTCTTGGGAAAGTTGCAGATGCTGGCCGATGGCCAGTGCGAGATCGTGCACACGCCGCTCGTGGCCCGCGGTGCCGGGATCCTTGTGGGCGATGGCGGAGGAGAGTGCCGCTATGGTCTGGAACAGCAGGGTGCGTTGTTGCTGCTCGCTCTCCTTGATGTGGGTGATGTCGACCAGGGCGCCGATGATGCCGGCCACCTCGCCCTGATGGTCGTAGAAGAGATCCTTGAAGTTGAGCACCTGATAGCGGTGGCCGCTGCGATCAAACAGGGTGTGCTCGAAATATTGCGGCTGCCTGCTGCGCAGCACCTCCAGGTCGCGCTGGGTGTATTCGTCGGCCATCTCGGGGGGCAGGATCTCGTCCACCCGCTTGCCCAGCAGCTCGGCCTTGCTGATGCCGGTGATCTGGGTGAAGGTCGGGTTGCAGCTGATGAAGCGCCCCTCGACATCCTTGTAGAACACCGGGATGGGGATTGCCTTGAGCAGGGACTCGTTGAAGCGCTGCATGTCGACCAGCTCCGCCTGCTGGCGCAGAGCCAGCTGCTCGCTGTCCCGGCACAGCTGGATGGCGCGGGCCAGGTTGCCGAGGATGGGGCTGAACAGGTGACAGAGCTGCTCCCCCTGCTGCTCCGCATTGGGGGAGAGCAGCAGCATCAGATAGCCCCCCTCGATCCGCAGCCGATAGGCAAACGGGTAGGGACGCGAGCCTGGCAGCGGCAGCGCTGCACGCAGGATGCACTGCTCGCCGTCGCTTACCCAGTGGGGCAGTGGGAGCGGCTCTCCCTGATGGCGAAGCAGCTGCTCATCGCCGATCGCCTTGATGATCTTGTACTCCCCCTGCGGCAACTGCTGCAGCACCAGCCCGACCGGGCAGGCGCAGTGAAACAAAAAGCGCTGCNNGCACCTTGGTCAGCAGGGCATCCAGCGTGACCTCGCGGCCGATGCAGAGGGCGAGATCGCAGACGATGGCCATGGCGTGGTCGTTGTTCATCGTGTTCCCTCCCCATTGCAGAGAATGGCGCCGTTGTGAAACAGCGGATAGTCCCCCGGCCGCAGGCTGCCGATCTCGCCAAGGGAGAGGGCGCCGACCAGCTGGTGGGCGCCGCTGTAGGTGAAGAGGGTCTCCAGCTCCAGGGTGCTCTGCTCGCCGAAGTGCTGCTGGCGGCCGGCGCAGTAGTAGATCTCGAGGCGCTCCGGCGCCCCGTGCCGGCTCAGCTTTTCGGCCAGCTCGATGGCGTGTGCGGTCGGGCTGTGCGGCGCCTTGAGCAGGGTGAGGATGCTGTGATCCGGCACTTCCCCGACGCAGAGCAGCGCCCCCTCGTCGGTGACGGCGACCGGGATGCGCACGATGACGTCGCCGTTGGCCCGCAGCAGCCCAAGCGGCAGGTGGACGCCGTACTGGTAGAACTGCTCCGGAGTCAGGCGCTGCTGGAACTGTTGCTGGACCAGGGACTGGTAGCGGCTGAAGGCGGGCTGCCAGTCGATGAAGGAGATCTTGTTGCCCTCGCTGCTGGTGGCCAGCATGGGCTGGGCGGTGAGCTGATAGCCGTGTTCGAGCAGGGGGTAGCTGCGATGGGGCAGCAGGGTGCAGCAGACCGCCTGTTCCAGCAGTCTGTGGTTGTCGAACAGGCAGGGCATGGGGCGGAACTGGCCACTGCCGGCATTGACGCCGGCATAGTGGACCCTGTCCGCGAGATGCAGATAGATCCCCTCGAGGAGGGAGGCGATGTTGGGGATCATGGCATCGAAGGTCAGAAAGAGGGTCGGTATGCCTTCGGCTGGCGGCCACTGTGCAAGACGAGGGGCGAGCGCGTCGCAGAGAATACGGGCCTGCTCATCGGCGCTGGCGACGGGATCGAGCGGGATGAGCAGCGGGACGTGGGAAGCCGGGCGCGGCAGCAGCCAGGCGCCGCGTTCGTGAAAACCGTGACGGCTGATGAGGCGCGGAAAGAGGGCGCCGCTGAGTTGAATTTCGAGGTGGCTACATTGCTGCTGCAGGTCGGCAACGTGCTTTACATCCTGCTCGGCCAGCAAGACGTCGAGCCGCTGGCCGCGATAGGGGCGCAGTGCCTCGGCCAGTGGCTGCGTATCGAATGAATGAAACGCGGGCTGCATCATCGCTCGGAACTCCTTTCCTGCCAATCATCAATATATCAGCAAGGGGGGCTCGGTGGATACCCGGTCGTGTCCGGCAAGCAGCCATAAGCCGTTATAAAGGCAGATAAATTTGAGAAGGCTGGTCAGGCATCCCGCTTTGGGCTGATAAAAAAACCGGCCACTTGGGCCGGTTTTTGAAGTGGAGTGAAATCAGTGCAGCACCACGTTCTGGAAGCCCTGCACCAGGCTGATGACCGGCTGGGGATAGAGACCCAGTGCCACCACCAGCGCTGCGGAGAGCAGTACCACCAGACCACCGGAGGTGATGGCCCAGTCCCCCTTGGCGTCGCGTAGCTGCATGCCGGGCTCGCGCAGATAGAGGGTGACCATGACCCGCAGGTAGTAGTAGAGACCCAGTGCACTGCCGAGCACGATGGCGCCGGAGAGCCACCACAGCTTCGCATCGACGGTCACCCCGATCAGGTAGAACTTGCCGATGAAGCCGAGCGTCATGGGGATACCGGCCAGCGAGAGCATCATCACGGTCAGCACGGCGGTCAGGTAGGGACGACGCCAGAACAGGCCGCGGTAGCTGTGCAGGGAGTCCGCATCCTTGCCGCGATAGGGGCTGGACATCATGCTGATGACGCCGAAGGCCCCCAGGCTGGTGAACAGATACATCAGCAGATAGACGCCGGCCGCTTCCACCGGCATCTGGCCGAGACGGCTCGCCACGATCACCGCCAGCAGGTAACCGAAGTGGGAGATGGAGGAGTAACCCATCATCCGTTTGATGTTGGTCTGCAGCAGAGCCAGCAGGTTGCCGATGACGATGGAGACCACCGCCATGGCGGCCAGCAGCCAGTGGATCATGGGATCCGCGGCGGCGGGTACCGCCAGGTAGAAGCGCAGCAGCACGCAGAACACCGCGATCTTGCTGACGGTGGCGAGGAAGGTGGCCACCGGGGCCGGCGCCCCTTCGTACACGTCCGGGGTCCAGAGGTGGAACGGCGCCAGGGAGAGCTTGAAGGCAAAGCCGACCAGCATCAGACCCAGACCGCCCATCAGCAGCGGATGGTGAGCCGGGGTGGTGGCCAGGGTCAGCCCCAGATCGCTGAAGCTCAGGCTGCCGGCCTGGGCATAGAGCAGCGCCATGCCGAACAGCAGGAAGGCGGTGGCGGCGGCGGAGAGCACCATGTACTTGATGCTGGCCTCCAGCGAGTGGCGCTCGCGATAGGCGTAGCCCACCAGACCGAACATCGGCAGGGTCAGCATCTCGATCCCGATGTACAGGGAGGCGAGGTGACGGGAGCCGGCCAGCACCAGGCCACCGGCGGTGGCGATCAGCAGCAGCAGGTAGAACTCTTCCCGGTTGTCCGGGTAGCCCTTGAGCCAGGAGCGGCCGAAGGTACAGGTTGCCAGGGCACCGATGAGCACCAAGCCCATGTAGAAGACGGCGTAGCCATCGATCTGCAGCAGCGGGGTGACCCCCTGATCTCCCTGTGCCATCACGATGGGCAGGGAGAAGAGCGCCAGGTTGAGACCGGCGATGGTGACCACGAAGGCGGTGTCATCGCACCGTTTCCAGGCGATGGCCAGCATCAGGGCCACCATGGCCCCGGTTGTCAGCAACAGGGGCAGCAGGGCCAGCAGTTGCGAAGCGGTGAAGGTCATTGCAGTGCTCCTGTAATGGACAAGGAAGGCAACAGGGCCAGCGGTTTAACAGCGGTCACTCTCATTGCAATGCTCCTGCGAAGGGCAGGGCGTACCAGTGCAGCACGCTCAGCAGGCTGTTGCCCGCGGTGTCGAGCACCGGCTGGGGATAGACACCGAGCAGCACCAAAAGACCGGCAATGGTCATCATCATCACCAGTTCGCGGCTGTCGAGCCCCTTGAGGACGCTCTCGTCCTTGGGGGTACCGAAGCAGGCGCGTTGCAGCATGATGAGGGAGTAGACCGAAGCCAGCACCAGCCCGAAGGTGGCGATGATGGTGAGCACGGGGGCAACCTGGAAGCTGCCGATGAGGATCAGGAACTCGCCGACGAAGTTGCCGGTGCCCGGCATCCCCAGAGAGGCGACCGAGAAGAACAGCATCACGCCGGGTAGGTAGCGCAGACGACCCCACAGCCCGCCCATCAGGCGCAGGTCTCGGGTGTGCAGACGCTCGTAGAGCTGACCGCACAGGATGAAGAGGCCGGCGGCGGAGAGGCCGTGGGCGATCATCTGCACCACGGCGCCTTGCAGGGCCAGTTCGCTGCCGGAGTAGATGGCGATCATCACGAAGCCCATGTGGGAGATGCTGGTGTAGGCCACCAGCCGCTTGATGTCGGTCTGGGCGAACGCCACGATGGCGCCGTAGACGATGCCGATGAGACCCAGCACCATGGCGTAGGGGGCAAATTCGGCGGACGCCTCGGGGAACAGCGGCAGGGCGAAGCGCAGCAGACCGTAGGCGGCGGTTTTCAGCAGGATCCCCGCCAAGTCCACGGAACCTGCGGTCGGTGCCTGACTGTGGGCATCCGGCAGCCAGCCGTGCAGCGGNNACCGCGAAGGCGATGAAGAAGCCCAGCATCAGCAGCCACTGCACGCCTTTGCTCATCGGGGTATTCAGCAAGTCCTGATAGTCAAAGGTGAACACGCCGGTGGCGGCATGGTGAGTCAGCACCAGGCCCAGGATGGCGACCAGCATGATGAGGCCGCTGACCTGGGTGTAGATGAAGAACTTGGTGGCGGCGTTGATCCGGGATTTGCCGTCGGTGACCGAGTGGCCCCACAGCGCAATCAGGAAGTACATCGGTACCAGCATCATCTCCCAGAAGAAGAAGAAGAGGAACAGGTCCAGCGCCATGAAGACGCCGAGCACTCCACCCAGGATCCACAGCAGGTTGAGGTGGAAGAAGCCGATGCGCTGCACGATTTCCTTCCAGGAACAGAGGATGGCCAGCACGCCGATGAAGCAGGTGAGGATCACCATCAACAGCGACAAGCCATCCACCGCCAGGTGCAATGAGATGCCGAAGCGGGGGATCCAGGGCAGTTGCAGTTCGGCGGCCCAGACGGGCACGCCGCCCTGGGCTGCCAGGGTGAAGTCACCGCTCCACCAGATGGCGCAGGAGAGCAGCAGGCAGGCGCTCATCGACAGCAGGGCGACCCAGCGTACGAAGTACTCGCCGAATCGCTCGGTCTGCCAACAGAGCAGACCGCCGATGAAGGGTATTAACAAGATCCAGAGTAAGGTCACGATATCAGCTCTCGTCTATGTTCTAGTCACTGTGCAGGCCCGTGGGCTTGCTGCGAGTTCAGGGGCTGCATCACGGGATCAGCCGAGCAGCAGCAGGGCCAGGATCAGGGCGGCGCCCATCCCCATGGAGGCTGCATACCAGCGCAACTTGCCGGAAACGGTCCAGGCCAACAGCTGGTGGCCACTCTGTGCCAGCCAGGCCGGCAGGTTCATCATCCAGTCCAGCGGATCCTTGCCGAGCAGCCGGGTCGCCAGCAGATACGGCTTGACCCACAGCTGATCGTAAAGCCAGTCAAAGCCCCAGGCATTGAACCAGAGAGTGCTGAGCAACTTGCCCGGCGCGCTGTTGGCCACGCTGCTGGCCAGGCGGCGCTCACCCAGAAACAGGAAGGCGGCCAGGGCGATGCCGGTGGAGGCGGTGGGGGCCAGGGAGATGCCCGCCGGGGGCGTGCGCCGGGGCAGGGGCTGGGTCTCGGTGGCGTTGCCCTTGGTGGGCTCGGCGGTGATGCGCAGGCCCTGGGGGCCGCGGTTGATGAGGATGCGGAAGGTCTCGGAACCGGCCTCGTGGTCGAAATAGGCCTCGCCGGTGGTGGCCAGGCCGGCCTCCTTGCCCACGGGCACGACCTCCTTGGCCAGGACCTCGACCATGGTCTGGGGCAGGGGGTTGGCCAGGAGCGGCATCTCGGCGCCACCGGGCATCTCCAGGACCGGAGGGGCGTTGGGTTCCAGGCGGAGGCGCAGCCCGCCCCGGGGGCTGATATGGGCCAGCAGTCTGTCCAGCTGTGGCATGGTCCGCTCCGGAAGGGAACCCCAGTCTATACCGCGGGGCCCCCAAGATACATCAGGTTGAAGTTGCGACAGGGACCCAGGATCCGGCTAAACTGATCGATCCCGAAGCAGACCAAGGACCCAGGAGACCTGATGAACATCCACGAATACCAGGCCAAGGAAATCCTCAGGCAGTACGGCGTTGCAACGCCCAAAGGGCAGGTCGCCCGGGACCGCGCGGAAGCCGCGTCGATCACCCGCGACTTCGGCGGCCAGAGCGTCGTCAAGGCCCAGATCCACGCCGGCGGCCGCGGCAAGGGCGGCGGCGTCAAGTTCGCCAAGACCCCCGACGAGGCCGCGGAGCTCTTCGACCGCATGCTGGGCATGAACCTCGTGACCAAGCAGACCGGCCCCGAAGGCCGCAAGGTCCAGACCGTGTTCATCTCCGACCCCGTGGACATCGCCCGCGAGCTCTACCTGAGCTTCCTGGTGGACCGCGCCACGGGCCGCGTCACCGCCCTGGCCTCCACCGAGGGCGGGGTCGAGATCGAGGAGGTGGCCGCCCACACGCCCGAGAAGATCGTGAAGGTGGCCGTGGATCCCGCCATCGGCCTCGCCGGCCACCAGGCCCGCGAACTGGCCTTCGCCCTGGGGCTCAGCGGCGAGAGCTTCAAGAAGAGCGGCGTTTTCTTCCAGAACCTCTACAAGCTCTTCGTGGAGAAGGACTGCTCCATGGTGGAGATCAACCCCCTGGTGGTCACCACCCAGGGTGACGTGATCGCCCTGGACGCCAAGATCTCCTTCGACGACAACGCCCTGTTCCGCCACCCCGAGATCGTGGCCTACCGCGACCTCAACGAGGAGGCCGAGGCCGAGATCGACGCCTCCAAGTTCGGCCTGAACTTCATCAAGCTCGACGGCGACATCGGCTGCATGGTCAACGGCGCCGGCCTGGCCATGGCCACCATGGACATCATCCAGCACCACGGCTCCAGCCCGGCGAACTTCCTGGACGTCGGCGGCGGCGCCAGCGAGGAGGCCGTGAAGAACGCCTTCCGCATCATCCTGCAGGATCCCGGCGTCAAGGCCGTCCTGGTGAACATCTTCGGCGGCATCATGCGCTGCGACATCGTGGCCGGCGGCGTGGTCAAGGCCGCGCGCGAGATCGGCGTCACGGTGCCGGTGGTGGTGCGCCTCGAGGGCACCAACGTCGAGGAGGGCAAGAAGATCCTTTCCGAAAGCGGCCTGCGCATCCAGGTGGCCTCCGATCTCGACGACGCCGCCCGCAAGGTCGTGGCCTCCATCCGATGACCGACAAAGATCCCAAGGCCCGGTACGACGCCAAGTGGGCGGAGTACCAGTCCGTGATGCACCGGGGAGCCTGGCGCATCGGATGGGGATTCTTCTTCGTCACCGTCGGCCTGCTGCCCATGATGTGGCTCTTCATCTGGATGGTGGGCGCGGGGAACTGGGAGAAGACCAGCTTCCACGCCCCGATCCTCATGTGGCTGGCGGTGCCCCTCAACCTCGCGGTGGTCGTGGCCGCCGTCTTCCATCTCTACCGCAAGAACGTCGAGCTCGACGCCATCAAGCGCACCTACCTCAAAGAGCTCCGCGCCCTGAAGAACCAGCTGCCCCCTTCACCCGGCTGCGAAGCCCCCCGGGAATCCGCTGCGGACCCCGACTCCTTCCGCGACGACAACTGAACCCTTCCACACCGAGGTCCTCCATGTCCATCCTCGTAGGCAACCACACCCGCTTGATCGTCCAGGGCATCACCGGCCGGGAGGGCCTCTTCCATGCCAAGGGCTGCCGCGACTACGGCACCCAGGTGGTGGGCGGCGTCACCCCCGGCAAGGGCGGCACGGAGGTCGAGGGCTTCCCGGTCTTCAACACCGTCAAGGACGCCCGCGCCGCCACGGGCGCCAACGCCACCATGATCTTCGTGCCGCCCCCGGCGGCGGCTGACGCCATCCTGGAGGCCCTGGAGGCCGGGATCGAGCTCATCGTCTGCATCACCGAGGGCATCCCCGTCCAGGACATGGTCAAGGTGAACCGCGTGCTGGGCGAGCACCCCGGCCAGCGCCTCGTGGGCCCCAACTGCCCCGGCGTCATCACCCCCGGCCAGGCCAAGATCGGCATCATGCCCGGCCGCATCCACCTTCCCGGCCACGTGGGCATCATCTCCCGCTCGGGCACCCTGGCCTATGAAGCGGTCGGCCAACTGAGCGCCCTTGGCATCGGCCAGAGCACCAGCGTGGGCATCGGCGGCGACCCCATCAACGGCACCAACTTCATCGACGCCCTCAAGCTCTTCCAGGCGGACCCCGACACCCACGCCATCGTCATGGTGGGCGAAATCGGCGGCGGGGCGGAAGAGGAGGCGGCTGCCTACATCAAGGCCCACGTCACCAAGCCCGTGGTGGCCTTCATCGCCGGGCAGACGGCACCTCCGGGACGCCGCATGGGCCACGCCGGCGCCATCATCAGCGGCGGCAAGGGCACCGCCAAGGAGAAGATGGCTGCGCTCGAGGCCGCCGGCATCACCGTCGTGGTGAGTCCCGCGGACATGGGCAAGGCCATGGCTCAGCGTCTGGCCGCCAAGGCCTGAGGCCTTCGGAGCCCTATGGGCTTCCTATATTTGTACCGAGATTTGAACCTGTAGAAATCCGGCCAAAGACGCCTATACTACGTCATATGTCCACGATTGCATTGGTTCTTCATGATCCGGCGGCTCGTCGGGTAAGGGAGCTCTGGTCGCTGCTCGAAGACCGTTTCGGTCTCATGGGCGTGCGCAAGGTCCCCTTCCCGCACGTGACCCTCATGGCCTTCGACGACCTCACGCATCTGGACGTGAAGGAACTGCTGGAGCGCATCTCCCAGGCCACGGCCCCCTTCACCCTGGAGACCACGGGCCTGGGCCTGTTCAACGAGCCGGCGAACATCATCTACGCCCCCGTGGTGAAAGTCCCGCAACTCAATCACCTGCACCGGGTGGTGCACGAGGAGATCAAGGCCCTGGGCGGCTCCGTTCCGCCCCTTTACGCGCCGGGCCGCTGGATTCCCCACATCACCCTGGCCCAGGGCGACGCCTCCTCCGGGTCCTACGGCCAGGCCGTGGACCTCCTGCTGGAGGAGGACCTCAAGCTCTCCTTCGAGGTGCGCAACCTGACGCTGTTCACCTGGATCGGGCCGCGGTACGAACCCTGCGACCGCTTCCCGCTCATGGGCAGGGCGGCCGCAGGGTGAAGACGGGCCGGTCCTAGGATTCAATCCAGTTCACATTGTGCCGTGCCAGATCCTTCCGGATGAAATCCCAACATCCCGCCACCTGTCCCACGAACTCCGGCGGCGCGATGCCCTTGCGGGTATAGAGCCCGGCGGCCACCAGGCGCACCGTGGCGGTGCAGGAGTAGCCGGTGGTGCGTGCCATGGAGGTTGTCCGGGTGACGGGGTCGTAGCGGTCCAGAAGGTCGTACACGTGGTGCTCGGCCTTGCCGTCCTTCGTCCCGTCGACGATGACGCGCATGATCGTGAAGTCCTCGTCGCCCTCCTCCATCATCCACATGGGGAACAGCAGACGGGTGGTGAGGTCCATGGGGGCCACCTTCACGCCGCCCACGTCGATGGGCTCCAGCCCGAAGAACCCCGCTTCCCGCAGCATGCGCATCTTCTCGATGTGGCCGGGGTAGCGCAGGGTCTTCTCCTTCTTGAAGGGGGCGTCGACCGTGGTGATGAGCGAACGCAGGCCGTCGGTGTTGAAGGCCTCGAGCGTGCCCACGCCCGGGAAGTCCATGAGCTCGGGCTCGCTCAGGGCGGGCATGACGATCTCCTTGCCGTGGGCCACGTAGCGGGCCGGGCGGGTGTACTCCTCCACCACGTCGATGGGCGAGAAGCCGGCCTTGTACTCGAAGGGCCAGGTGCGGATCTTGGGCAGGCCGCCCACGTAGCACTCGAAGTTGGAGATGGTGTCCAGGCGGCGCTGGAAGTCGCCCACGATGAAGTTGTCGCAGCCCGGGGCCACGCCCGCGTCCATGATGGCGATCAGGCCCTGATCCTTGGCCAAGGCATCCAGGGCGAAGGGATCCTCAGGGAAGAAGGAGATGTCGACGATGTTCCTGCCGGCTTCCAGGACGGCCTTCATGGTGTTGAAGCCCATGAAGCCCGGCACGGCCCCCACCACGAGGTCGGCGTCCGCCACGGCCGCGCGCACTTCGGCGGCCTGGGAGAGGTCCTTGCGCAGGGTCCTGACGCCGCGGGCGGCGAGGCGGGCAAGACCGCCTTCGGACAGGTCGACGGAGGTGACGTCGAACTCCCCGTCACGTGCGAGATCGAGCGCCATGGCCGCACCTACGCGGCCGGCGCCCAGAATGGTAACTTTCTTCATGAAAGCCTCCGGGGGGATGGCCTTCAGTTTACACCTGGAGCTTTGGGGCCCGTCATCCCGCGCGCGGAAAATCACAAGGGAGGCATAGTATGCTGGATCCATGGACGAGCTCGTGAAAGCCCACCTGGACCACCGCCGCAGCTGGCAGGACTTCGACTATTGCTACCCGGTCATCTCCCGGCGCAGCAAGGGCGTGAGTCTGGGCGTGAACCTGAATCCCGACAAGGTCTGCAACTTCGACTGCGTGTACTGCGAAGTGGACCGCCAGACGCCGGCACGCCGCGCGGACCTGGACCTGGAGCAGCTGACCCAGGAGATGGCCGCCCTGCTCGACCTCACCCTCTCGGGGGAACTCTTCGCCACGGCGCCGTTCAACTCGGCTTCCGCCGGCCAGCGCCGCCTCAACGACATCGCCTTCTCCGGGGACGGGGAGCCCACCACCCTGCGGGAGTTCCCCGCCGTGGTGGCCCGCATGGCCGACCTCAAGCGCGCCCGGGGCCTCGACGACGTGAAGCTCGTGCTCATCACCGATGCCTCCCGCCTGCGGGCCCCGGAGATCGTCGAGGGCCTGGACATCCTCATGGCCAACCAGGGCGAGATCTGGGCCAAGCTGGACGCGGGCACGGAGGCCTACTACCGCGAGATCAACCGCTCCAAGGTGCCCTTCACCCGCATCCTGGACAACCTGGCCGCCACGGCCGAGCGCTGGCCCATCGTCATCCAGACCCTCTTCCTGCGCTGGCAGGGGCAGGGGCCCTCCGCGGGCGAGGTGGAGGCCTACATCCACTGCCTGCAGGCCCTGAGGGAGCGGGGCAAGCTCAAGGGCCTCCAGCTCTACACCGTGGCGCGCCCCACCCCCGAACCCGAAGCCCGCCCGCTCCCCGCGGCGGAACTGGACCTCCTGGCCGCCCAGGTGAGCGACGCCCTGCCGGGCGTGCCGGTGGAGGTCTTCTACGGCCCCGCCTAGGCTCCTGGCCGGCGTGCTGGCCTTGGCCCTGGGCGGAACGGCCCAGGTGCCGGTGACGTCGCCGCAGCCGCCCTCCGCGCTCCCGGTGGAAGTGGCCCGGGTGGAGCTGATGGCCGTGGGCGACATCATGATGCACCACGACGTCCAGACCTCGGCCCACCNNGACATCATGATGCACCAGGATGTGAAGACCGCCGGCGCCCAGGCTCCCGGCGGCCTGGCCGATCTGTGGGCGGACGTGTCGCCCCTGCTCACCAAGGCCGACATCGCCTTCGGAAACCTCGAGACGCCCGTGGCCCCCCGCACCGGCAAGCCCGGGGCGCCCTACCAGTTCAATGCGCCCGCGGAGCTGCCCGATGCCCTGAAGGCCTCCGGCTTCACCCTGCTTTCCACGGCCAACAACCATGCCTTCGACCAGGGCCAGAAGGGCGTGGCCGAGACCCTGGAGCGCCTGGAGACCGCCGGGCTCCTGGCCGTGGGCAGCGGCGCCACCCGCGCCCAGGCGGAAGCGCCCCGGATCCTCGAGGTGAAGGGGATGCGCATCGCCATCCTGGGCTTCACGGACGTCTTCAACGCCAACCTGGACGGCAAGGCCGACCGCCCCTGGGTGCGGCCCCTGGACCCGGAGGCCGCGGTCCAGGCCGTGCGCGCCGTGCGCCCCCAGGTGGACGCCGTCATCGTGAGCATCCACTGGGGGGCCGAGAACATCCACACGCCCCTGGCCCGGCAGAAGGCCCTGGCGGCGCGCCTGGGCGAAGCCGGCGCGGACCTGATCCTGGGCCACCATCCCCATGTGCTGCAGCCCGTGGAGCTGGTGGGACGGACCGTGGTGGCCTACAGCCTGGGCAACTTCATCGCCAACCAGGACCGCATGTACCGGCCGGACCTGTTCCCCGTGGCTGCCGGCGACTGCCGGGACGGCGCGGCGTTCCGGTGCAGGTTCGTGAAGCTCCGCATGGCCGACGGAACCGAGCGGGTCAAGGTGGAGAACGTGGCCTGCGTGCCGCTCTGGACTGAGAACAACTGGCGGGAGGTGCGGACCGGCAAGGCCCGGGGCCGTGAGATCCGCGTCATCGACGTGAACGCCGCCTTCGTGGCCGCGGAAAAGGAGCTGGAACGGCTCCTGACGTCCACGCCCGTGGACAAGGGCAGGGTGGTGGAGCAGCAGGAGCGGCTGAGGATGCTCTTTCTGCGCAGGCAGCGGGTGGCCTCGATCCTCGGGGAAGGCTTCACCGAATAGGATGCCGTCACGACGCTACTGGATCGCGCAGCAGGGCCCCGAGGCCGGCGCGTCCAGGATCACCACGTCGGATTCCCACGCTTCCTTCTTCTGGAAAACGAACGAAGGCGCGGTCGGCTTGCCTTCGGCGTCCAAAGGCTTGAGCTGCCGGCCAACGATCACGGTCTCCTCGCTGCCGGCGCGGTCGGTGCCGAAATAGTAGGTGCATTCTAGGTTCTCGGGCCTCAGGTCCGCCTCCCGGGCCAGGGGGAAGGGGCGGGAGAACACCCCGAAGGTGATCAGGTTGCGGTCGCCTGCCTTCACCTCGTCGGGTCGCACGCCGAACATGTGGAGGCTTTCGCCGGGCTTGAGGGTAAAGAGGGGCGCGTGCTTCTCCTCCGAAGCGGGGGTGAAGGTCACCTCCCCGGGAAGCACCCGAGGCTCCGGCCCTTCGTTCAGGAACTGCTTGGTCTCGCCCTTGGGGCTCTCCACCACCACGGTCATGGTCGCGGTCTTGGGGGTCTTGCCGGAGGCGTGGTGCTGGGCCTTGAGGATGCAGGAGTCCAGGGACAGCGTCGTGACCTTCAGGTCCAGGGTGGCTTGGCTGAGGTTGATGATCCAGCCGCTCGCCCAGGCGGGGGCGGCCGCCAGCAGCCATGCCAAGGTCCGCATACCCCTTTGCCAGCCTTTCGGAATCATCGGGTTCTCCAACATCCTGGGCGTGAACGACCTCGCCCTTCCTCCCATGCCGGCTGGCGGCCCCCGGGTTCCGGGATGCCGTCCGGCAGGCAGAAAAAAGCCAGGCCCGGAGGCCTGGCTTTGAGTTCGGGCTGAACGTTCGCCTAGGCGCCCGTGGGACCTGTGTCCGGGCGGTAGAGCAGGCTGGCCTTGATGAAATCGCGGTTCATGCGGGCGATGTTCTCCAGCTTGATGCCCTTGGGGCAGGCGGCTTCGCATTCGCCGTGGTTGGTGCAGGTGCCGAAGCCCTCGGCGTCCATCTGCTGCACCATGGCGCGGGCGCGGTTGTAGCGCTCGGGCTGGCCCTGGGGGAGGAGGCCCAGGTGGTTGATCTTGGCGGCCACGAAGAGCATGGCGCTGGCGTTGGGGCAGGCGGCCACGCAGGCACCGCAGCCGATGCAGGCGGCGGCATCGAAGGCCATGTCGGCCTTGGTCTTCTCCACGGGGATGGCGTTGGCGTCGCAGCCGGAACCGGTGGGGACGCTGATGAAGCCGCCGGCGGCGATGATCCGGTCGAAGGCGTTGCGGTCCACCATGAGGTCCTTGATCACCGGGAACGAATCGGCCCGCACGGGCTCGATGGTGATCGAGTCGCCGTCCTTGAAGCTGCGCATGTGCAGCTGGCAGGTGGTGGTCCGCTCCTTGGGGCCGTGGGGACGGCCGTTGATGACCAGGTTGCAGGCGCCGCAGATGCCTTCGCGGCAGTCATGGTCGAAGACGATGGGGTCGCCCCCGCTCTTGATGAGGCCTTCGTTCACCACGTCCAGCATTTCCAGGAAGGACATCTCGGTGGAGACGCCCTTGGCCTCGTAGTCCACGAAGCGGCCGGGTTCCTTGGCGTTCTTCTGGCGCCATACGTGCAATTTCACATCGATGTGCTTTTCCATGTCGAGGATCCTTACTTGTAGCTGCGGGTCGCGAGGTGGACGTTCTCGAAGGAGAGCTGCTCGACGTGCCGGTTCGGGGTCTTGTTCTCCCCGGTGTACTCCCAGGCCGCCACGTGGCAGAAGTTCTCGTCGTCGCGGAGGGCCTCGCCGTCCGGCGTCTGCCACTCCTCGCGGAAGTGGCCGCCGCA
>DBME01000144.1 GCA_002298155.1 Holophagaceae bacterium UBA706
CCGCCAGGAGGTTGTAAGCGTTGAAGCGGCCCAGGAGGGGGCTCGCCACGGGCCAGGTGCCCGCGGGGGTCACCAGGCGGAAGGAGGTGCCCGTGGGGGTGAGGACAAGGTCCTCGGCCCGGTAGGCGGCGGGGGTCTCGATGGCGTAGCCGAGCACGCCGGGACGTTCCAGGAGGCGCCGCCCGTAGGGGTCGTCCGCGTTGGCGAGACCTCGATCGCTTTGCGCGAAGAGCTTCACCTTGGCCTCGAAGTAAGACTCCATGTCCCCATGGAAATCCAGGTGATCCTGGGTGAGGTTCGTGAACAGGCCCACCCGGAACCGCGCGCCCTCGACCCGGTCGAGCATGAGGCTGTGGCTGGAGACCTCCACGGCCGATGCCGCGTCTCCCGCCTCCACGGAGCGCCGGAGCCAACGGTAGAAGGCGGGGCTTTCAGGGGTGGTGCGCACCGCCTCCTGCTCCACGTCCCCCGCCGCGTTGAGCACGGTCCCGATCAGCCCGCAGCCCAGTCCCGCGCCGCGGAGCATCTGGCGCAGGAGGGTCGTGGTGGTGGTCTTGCCNNTTGGTGCCGGTGACGCCGATGAGGGCCAGGGCGAGGTCGGGCTCGCCGTAGAGGCGGCGCGAAAGGTGGGCCATGGTGGCGCGGCCCGCACCCAGGCGCGCGAAGGGGACCGGCACCTCCAGGGCGCGTTCGGCCAGCACGGCCCCGGCTCCCGCGGCAAGGGCGGCGGGGACGAAGTCGGCGCCGTCCTTGACTCCGCCCATGAGGGCGAAGAAGGCCCAGCCCGGCGCGGCCTCGCGGCTGTCGCAGGTGGCGTGGAGGATCTCCCCGTCCAGCCCGTTCAGGCCGCTCACATCCTGGTCCCGCATCCACTCGCTGAATTTCATGGGGCCCTCAGCTTGATCTTCACCACGGCGTTGGGCTCCATGGCCGTGCCCGCCGGGGGGTCCTGGTCCGCCACCCGCATGGCCCGGGGCACGTCGCCGCCGAGCCCCTCCACCCTCGGCATGCCGCCGGCCATCACCACGCGGTGGATGGCGGACTTGAGGGTGAGGCCCTTGAGGTCGGGCACCTTGCCGATCTCCACGTGCACCACAGCCTCGTCGTCGGCGCTCACGGGCCAGTCGCGCAGGCCGAGCTTGAGGTCGGCCTCCTGCCCGGAATCCGGCAGGGACAGGCGGTAGCGCATGACGGCGTCGCCGATTTTCTTGAACAGGGGCGCGGCCACGTCGCCGCCCGTGACGTCGCCGCCCGGGTCGTCGAGCATGAAGAGCATGCCGTATTGGGGCTTGTCCGCGGGGAAGAAGCCCATGAAGGAGGCGAAGTGCCGCCGGGGATCGTACTTGCCGCCGATGATCTTGCGGGCGGTGCCGGTCTTGCCGAAGGCCTCCACGTTCCCGTCCAGGCGGGCCATCTTGCCGGTGCCGTTGGTGATGACGCCCTTGAGGGCCTCGCGCATCAGGGCGGAGGTCTCCTCGCTGATCACCTGCTCCTTGACCCGGAGATGGAACTCCTGGAGCATCACGCCCTGGTCGTTGAAGATCTTCTGGACGATGAAGGGCTGCATGAGCTTGCCGCCGTTGGCCAGGGCGCAGCCCGCCATGAGGATCTGGAGGGGGGACACCGACAGGCCGTAGCCGTAGGACATGGTGAGCTGGGTGGTGGCGCTCCAGCGGTCCGGGGCCTGGAGGCGGCCCGGGGTCTCGCCCGGGAAGTTGAGCCCGGTGGGCTCGCCGAAGCCGAACTTGCGCAGGTACTGGTAGTGCACCGCCGGCTCCAGGCGCAGGCCGATCTTCGCCGCGCCCACGTTGGAGCTCTGCCAGAGGACCTCCTCGAAGGTGAGGATGCCGTGGTGGTGCGTGTCGGTGACCACCGCGTCGTGGTACTTCCAGCGCCCGCCCTCGCAGTTGATGGGCTCACCCAGGTGCACCTTGCGCTCCTCCAGGGCCATGGCGGCCGTGAAGATCTTCATGGTGGAGCCGGGCTCGTAGCTGTCCTCCACCGGGTGGACCTTGCGCGCGGCCTTCTGGCGCTCCATCTCCTTGCGGTAGTCCTCCTTGTCCGCGGCGGTCCATTCAGCCTCGCTGCGGTTCATGAAGCGCCTGGGGATGATGTGGTTGGGATCGAAGGTGGGGGTGCCGGCCATGGCGAGGATCTCGCCGGTCTGGGGGTCCACCACCACCGCGTAGGCGGTGGCCGGGTGGCTGCGCTTGACGCCCTCCTCCAGCGCCTCCTCCACGATGTGCTGGATGGTGGCGTCGATGGTCAGCTGAAGGGTGGAGCCGTTGACGGGGATCTTGGCATAGTTCTCCTGGAGGATCAGCAGGCGGCCCTTGGCGTCCCGGGGGGCGATGAGTTCACCGGGCTTGCCGGCGAGCTGCTCGTCGAAGGTGCGCTCGATGCCCAGCTGCCCCTGCCCGTCGATGTTGATGAATCCGACGATCTGGCAGGCCAGGCTGCCCCGGGGGTAGTGGCGCTTGCTCTCGGGCAGGAAATCCACCCCTTCCAGCTTGAGGGCCCGGATGGCCGCCACTTTGTTGGCGGGAAGCTGACGCTCGATCCACACGAAGGGCTTCTTGCGCAGGAGCTTCTCCAGGACGGCCGCTTTGGGCATCTCCAGGATGGGGGCGAGCTGGGCGGCGACCTTCTGGGCCAGTTCCTTGTCGGGATCGCCCCAGGTGCGCTCCGAATCCCCCTTGCCGGCCCGGAAATCGGGATAGAAGGAGGACGGATTGGCGAAAAGGCTCTCGACTTTGAGGGAGATGGCCAGGGAGCCCCCCCGCCTGTCCCTCAGTTCCCCCCGGATGGGGGGGATGGGGACCACGGTGGTGTGCTGGCGCTCAGCCTTGAGGCGGTAATAGTTGTGCTCCACCACCTGGAGCCAAACCAAGCGGACGAGGATCAGACCGACCCACAGGAGGGCGCCCCCCAGGACCCACGGGAGCCGGGCGGCCACCAGATCATGCGCCTCGGGCCTCCCCAGCAGCCGCCGGGGCGAGGGGGAGCCGCTGAGGATGCCGCCGATCGCCAATGAACGTCACTTTCACGCCCTGATGGGCTTTACCAATCTTAGCCGACCGCTCCTAGAGTCCCAAGGGGGCCGCGGGCTGCAGTTTGGCCAGCTTCTGGTCCTGGACGGTGAAGATCTTGGGCACCAGGTGGCTCTGCTTGTGGGGCACGAGGCCGGTCTGGGCCGCGAAGGCCTGGACCTCCTCGTCCCGCTGGAACCGGGACCGCTCCAGGAGCAGGGAGCGCCGGGCCTCCTCCTCCTGGTGGATCTTCTCGCGGATGTCGCTCATCTCGTAGCTCATGCGCGTGTGCTGGATCTTCAGGTAGGCCATGGACGCCAGGGGCATCGCCAGGGCGACGACCAGGAGCAGGAGGCGGAGGACGCCTTCGCCCTCGACCTGACGGGGGGCGTGATGGAGGGAGGTGCGCTGTTCGTGGCGTTTGACGTTCATCGTGATGTCCTCTCGGATTCGGAACCGGAGAGCCTCTCCCCGATTCGCAACCGTGCGGAGCGGGAAGGAGGATTGGCGGCGCATTCGGCGTCGGAGGCCTTGAGGCCGCCGGCGTGCACCAGCTTGATAAGTCGGGGAAGGACGACCGGGGACGTGCGCCCGGGGCCGTCGTAGACGCCTGAGAGCCGCCGCAGGGTCTGCTTGGCGATGCGGTCCTCAAGGCTGTGGAAGGAGATCACGCCGATCCTGCCGCCGGGCTTGAGGCTGGCGACGGCCTTCTCCAGCGTGGCGGCGAGGCGCCCCAGCTCGCCGTTGACGGCGATGCGGATGGCCTGGAAGGTGCGGGTGGCGGGATCGGTCTGCTTCTTCCGCCGGGCGACCTCGCGGGGCAGCACCTTGTAGATGGCCTTGGCCAGGTCGAAGGTGGAGTGGAGGGTGCCCTCGTTGAAGGAGCGGAGGATGTTCCGGGCGATGGGCCTCGAAGCGCGCTCCTCACCGTAGGCGAAGATGGCGTCGGCGAGGGATTCCTCGGTCTGGTCGGCGATCCACTGGAGGGCGGTCTCGCCGGAATCGGGGTCCATGCGCATGTCCAGCGGGCCTTCTTCCATGAAGCTGAAGCCGCGCCGGGCGTCCCGGAGCTGGAGGCTGGAGACCCCCAGGTCGATGAGCACGGCGTCCACGCCCTCGGGGGCCTGGAGGTGCATCCAGGCCTGGAAGGACGGGTGCTCCCACACGTCCTCGTGGGTGTCCGCGAGGATGGTGAGGCGCGCGTCGTTGCCCAGGCGGGCCTTGGCGCGTTCGCGGGCTTCGGGGTCACGGTCCACGCCCAGGTACCGGGCGTCGGCGTCGCACCGGGCCAGGATGGCTTCGGCGTGGCCGCCCAGCCCCAGGGTGAGGTCCAGGACGCGCCCCCCGGGAGGCACTGGAAGGTTTTCCAGGACTTCCGCGAGCAGGACCGGAACGTGGAGGATGGGGTCCGTCATGGTCAGATCCCCAGCTCGGAGAGGGCCGCCAGGTCCTCGGTGGTGAGAGGTTCGGCGGCGAGCCGGCCTTCGAAGGCTTCGCGGTTCCAGATGGCCAGATGGTCCATCTGGCCGAGGATGGCCACTTCGCCGAGAAGGTTGGCCTTCTCGCGGAGGATGGGGGGGATGACGAACCGGCCCTGGGCGTCCAGGTCCACTTCGGAGCCGTAGTAGGCGGTGACTTCCAGGAAGCGCCGCTTGGCGGGGTTGGTGCCGGGCACGGAGGCCAGCCTGGCTTCCACCGCTTCCCACACGGGCATCGGGTAGAGCCGGGCTCCCTTGCCGTCCAGGGAGGTCAGGTAATGGCGCATCCCCTCCCGGCCCTCGCCCTTGGCGAAGACTTCGAGGTCGGCCTTGAAGGTGGTGGGCAGCTTGAGCCGTCCCTTTTCGTCCACCGTGGCCGGTGCATTGCCGCGGAGTCGCAGCACGGATGTCGCCTTTCAACAGATTTCCAACGGTTTCACGGGAGGGATGGGTATTGCCACTTAATGCCAATTCCATCCACTTTTTTCCACTGAGTTCCACTCCCAAGTGTAGAAATGCTTTGTTGGCCAACAAGCCGGAAGTAAAGCGAAATATGGGCTAGTGATTTTTCCCAAAAGTTGACGAATGCATCATGAATGGTGCACTTTGGCCTTCCCGGGCCCCTTTTGAGCGAAAAATAATCGTCATTCCGCCCCAAAACCCCTGCGGCCCGCCCTGGGCACCCGCGAAAATAATTCGCGGCCGGCGTTCCTCGGGGTGGTAAAAACCGATGTCACACGGAAGTAGCACGGCCGGGAAGGCAAAACCGGGACAATATCCTTGCCCAAGGAGCCATCCATCCCATGACCAGCGCCCCCCCGGACCTTTCCCGACGGATGGTGACCCCATGGTTGCCCCTCGGGCTGGCCATGGCCGGCGGAGCCCTCATGGCCGCCGACATCGAGCCGGTGCTCCGGACGATCGGGTTCCTGGCCGCGGCCACCGGGGCCGTGCTCCTGGCCCTGGGCATGCGCCGCCACCGGGACACCATGGCCCGGCTCCTGGCGGCCATCCCCCTTCCGGAGAAGGGCGACGAGCTCATCCGCGCCCTGCCCCGGGCCTGGCAGGAACTGGAACGGGACAACCTGCGCCTTCGCACGGAGGTCGAGGCCGAGGATCAGGTGCGCCGGCACATCCTCGCCAACCTGCGCACCGGCGTCGTGCTCCTGGGCATGGACCACCAGATCCGGCTGTTCAACCCCGCGGCGCGGTCCATCCTGGGCACCTCGAGCCACCTGGGCGAAGGCGAGTCCCTGGTGTCCGCCTTCCGGGAGCCCGAGAGCCTGCGCAACCTCCAGGAGGCCTACGGCGGCGCCTTCATGGAGTGGACCCTCAAGCGGAACCCGCGCACCATCCGCCTGCGGGCGGTGCCCTTCCCCGCGCCGGACGCCGAGGGCGGCTCCTGGGTCCTGGTGACCCTGGACGACGTGACGCACCATGAGGCCCTGGAGACCACCCGCCAGAAGTTCATCTCCAACGCCAGCCACGAGCTCAAGACCCCCGTGGCGGGCATCCGCGTGGCCCTGGAGAACCTCGTGGACGGCGGCATGGTCAAGCCCGAGGGGGAGCCCGGCCTGAAGTCCATCGAACGTTCCCTGGAGCGCATGATCATGCTCCTGGACGACATCTCCGAGCTGAGCCGGATCGAGACGGGGGCGCTCCGCCTCGAGCCCCGGCCCCTGATCCTGGGCGAATTCCTCGAGGAGTTCCTGGAAAGCGTCATGCCGGTCGCCCGCAAGCGCAATGTCCGCGTGGTCCCCGACCCGGAGCCTGGCACCGAGGGCCTGACGTTCCGGGCCGACCCCATGCGCCTGGGGCAGCTGCTGGAGAACCTCGTGTCCAACGCCGTGAAGTTCGGGCCCCCGGACTCCGAAGTGCGCGTGGCGGTGCGCCGGCAGGGCGATGTCCTGGCCTGGTCCGTCACGGACCAGGGCCCCGGCATCGGCGGGCAGGACCTGCCGCGGATCTTCGAACGCTTCTTCCGGGCGCCGGCCACCCGGGGCGTTCCGGGGACGGGCCTGGGCCTGTCCATCGTCAAGCACCTGGCGCTGCTCATGGGCGGCGAGGTGGAGGTGCGCAGCGAGCCCGGCCATGGGGCCACATTCACCTTCCTGCTTCCCTCTGCCGAAAGGAAGACGTAAAACGTAAGCAGAGGTTCCCTTGTCAAGACCCCAGATGTCGCCTGCCCCCGGAAGCCGGATCGTCCACTATGTCGGTGACCGCGTGCGCTTCACCCTGGAGGGTGGGACCCGCGCCTTCCTGCGCACCAACCTCACCCGCGGCACGCAGGCGCGGCAGGAGGTCATCGCCCTGTCCGGCGCCGCCACCAGCGGAACCCGCACCTTCGCGGGCGAATCCTGGCGGGACATCCCCCTGGTGCGCAAGGGCGGCCTGTGGGAGCTGGACCTGCCCCTGACCGAGGTGGGCTACTTCCGCGCCAAGGCCTACTACCTGGACGAGGAGGGCGACCAGCACTGGCCCGAGGGCAGCGACGTGGGCATCTCCGTGCACCCGGACCACCTGCGCACGGGCAACACCATCTACTGTGCCTTCCCCCGCATGTTCGGCCCTTCTCGCACGGGCCGCAGCACCCGCGAGCCCATGCTGGATGAGCAGCTCAACAGCTTGGACCAGCGGGGCTTCACGGTGATCCCGCCCTCGGGCAAGCTCCGGGAGCTCACCGCCTGCGTGCCGCACATGCTCGAGGACCTGGGCTGCCGGATCCTCCACCTTCTCCCCATCGGGCCCACGCCCACCACCTACGCGCGCTTCGGGCGCTTCGGCAGCCCCTACGCCCAGATGGACCTCACGGGCATCGACCCGGCCCTGGTGGAGTTCGACGAGCGCACCACGGGCGTCGAGCAGTTCCAGGAGCTGGCCCACGCGGTGCACCTGCGCTCGGGGCTGGTGTTCCTGGACATCGTGGTGAACCACACGGGCTGGGGCTCCCGGCTCATGGAAGGCCGGCCCCAGTGGTTCCACCGGAACCCCGACGGCACCTTCCACAGCCCCGGCGCCTGGGGCAACACCTGGGGCGACCTGGTGGAGCTGGACAACCGCGAGCCCCGCCTCTGGGAGGTGGTGGCCGACAGCCTCCTGACCTGGTGCCGCCGCGGCGTGGACGGGTTCCGCTGCGATGCCGGCTACATGGTGCCCCTGCCCACCTGGCAGTACATCGTCGCCCGGGTGCGCCAGGAGTTCCCGGACTGCGCCTTCCTGCTGGAAGGCCTGGGCGGGTCCTGGGAGGCCACCGAGACGCTGCTCACCGAGGGCGGCATGCAGTGGGCCTACAGCGAGCTCTTCCAGAACTACTCGCCCCGCGAAGTGGCCGGCTACCTGGACCACAGCATCGCCATGGGCCGGCGCCTGGGGCCCCTGGCCCACTACAGCGAGACCCACGACAACGACCGCCTGGCCCGGCGCGGACCCGACTGGTCCCTGCACCGGAACCGCCTCTGCGCCCTCGCCAGCCAGTGCGGGACCTTCGGGTTCACCGGCGGCGTGGAGTGGCTGGCCACCGAGAAGATCGAAGTACATCAGTCGCGGGGCATGGCCTGGGGCGCCGCCGACAACCTGGTGGAGGAGCTGGCCGCGCTCAACCACCTCCTGTCCTCCCACCCCTGCTTCTTCGACGGCGCGCGCCTGGAACGCCTGAGCGGGGACGATTCCCCCGTGCTGGCCCTCCACCGCGTCTCCTGGGATGGCCAGGACCAGTGCCTCGTGCTGGTGAACCTCACCATGGAGCCCCAGGAATGGGGTTCCCCGGCGCCCCAGTGGGCCGCCCTGGGCCGGCCCGGCGCCGAGCTCCTGGGCCAGGCGCCCCCCCGCGTGCGCCAGAACCCGGGCGGCTCCGTGACCTTCG
>DBME01000121.1 GCA_002298155.1 Holophagaceae bacterium UBA706
CATGGCGGCCTCCTCGGACGTCAGGCTGTAGTGTTGATGTTCTGGCCGATTCCGCCAGCGCTCTGCATGAGCTTGACCAGATCCGCCCCTTCGGTGGCGGCCATGTCCAGGGTCTTGCGCATGACCTGGATGCCGAAGGCGGAGCCTGCCATGGCCACCTGTTGTGCGGATACGACTTCCGGGGAAATGCTGGACAGATCCAAAGTTGACTCCTGCCCTGACCTTATCGGTCCTTCAGGGGCTTAACTTTAGGAAGCCTTGCGCGCAACAGGGCGGCGGCATCCTGCAGGGAGAGGTCCCCGCCCTTGGTCTGGGCCGATGCCGCGCGGTTCACTTCGGCGATCTCATCGAAAACTTCCCGGCGGTGGACTTGAACTTCCTTGGGGGCCTTGATGCCCAGGCGGACCCCGTCCTTGTTGATGCCAATGACCATGACTTCGATATTGCCATTAATAATTATTGATTGATCCTGCTTCCGTGTAATGACGAGCATGGGCGCCTTTCGGGCTACTTGTCTGCAATTACAGGATACTTGAGGGGGAAGCGATCCGTATTCAGGACAATCTGGCGACCTTGCCGTGACTTGAGGTTAATCAGAATGGGACCGGCCAGGTTGGCGGTCATCTGGCGGGGGTCTTCGGGGATGACCACGAGGGCCAGCACCAGGGCATCGGAGGGGTCCTCCAGGGCCAGGGCCTGGGCGTCCTCGTCGGACAGGGGGACCACATAGTCCGACTTGATGGCGGCCACGTCGATGGCGACGAAATGGATGTCGTCCCGTTCCAGCGGCTGCAGGAACTTGAGGGGGTAGGCGTCCGACGGCTCAAGCAGCTGGAAGGAGCTGAGGTCGGGAAAGCCGATGAGCCCGGAGGGGAACTCGATCTGTCCTTCGCCGCGCAGGAGGAACACCGGGTATTCCAGGGGGAAGGTCCGGGAATCCAGCTGCACCTGGCAGCCGACCCGGGTCGTGGTGTTGATGACCAGGGGGCCCGCGAGGTTGGCGGTCATGCGCCGCGGGTCCCCGTCCGGGACCACGACAATGGCCAGGACCATGGCGTCGGAAGGCTTCTCCAGCCCCAGGACCAGGGCCACCTCAGGTGCCAGGGGCACCTCGTAGTCGGCCTTGACGGTCACCGCGTCCATGCAGGTGAACGAGATGTCCGGAGACGCCACCGACTGAAGGAACTTGAGCGGGTAGGTGCCTTCGGGCTCGAACATGCGGAATTCGCGCAATTCCGGGAAGCCAGGCAGGGCTCCGGGGAAGGTGATGATGATTTCTTCCTGGCTCATCCACACTCCTGCACGTGACTGATCATCTTCCCATCGACCGCAAGCCGCGTCGGGTTAATTCGTGTCAAAGACTTCCCAGAGCGCGTCCAGGCGGTGCCGGCGGAACCGCGGGTTCGGGATGCAGCGCTCCAGCTGCTCCCGGCTCCGGGGGGGGTGCTCCAGGCGAGCGAGGATCCAGCGGTTGCCCAGCTCCATGACCGCGGCCACGTCGCCCTGGTTGCCCCAGAGGTGGCGCAGGTGCGTGAGTTTCCGGGCGCGTTCCACCGCCGCCTCGCCCAGGCCCATGTGGCGGACCTTCTCCACCACCGGATGATCCAGGGGCGGGCGGTAGGAGCGGATGCGCGCCACGGTGCGCTGCATCTCGCCCGGGAGCTGGGCCAGGCGCGGACCGACCTCCGGATCGTCGCGCTTGGCCTCGGCCTCCTGCGCCAGGGTCCGCAGCAGCGGCAGGAGCAGGGCGGCGTCACGGGCGGCATAGCTGATCTGGGCGGGCCGCAGGGGGCGGTGCATCCAGTTGGAGTCCTGCTCTTCCTTGGGGATCTCCACCCCGAGCTTCAGGCGGGCCATGGTCTTGAGACCCGGCTGGGGGTAGCCCAGGGTCCGGGCCAGGAGCATGGTGTCCAGCACGGAAGGGGGAACCACGCCATAGATGCGTTTGAAGACGATGCCGTCACCGGAGAAGTCGTGGACGATCCAGGGCACCTCGGCCATGGCCTGCAGGGCCGGCGTCATGAGCTCGGGGATGGCCAGGGGATCCACGAGCCAGGCCCGGTCGTGGGTGGCCACCTGCAGCAGCGCCAGAACGCAGTGGTGGAAGCCCGTGAGGCTGCACTCGATGTCCACGGCCAGCAGATTGGCCGCGAACCAGTGGGGCAGCGCCTCCGCCAGGGTCTCTGGGGAATCCACGTGGAAGGTTGGGAGATCGAACCGGTCCATTGCCATCCTAAGAGTGTGCCCGAATAGACTGTCTAGGGAGTCCTCGATGACCAAATCACTCTTCTGGGCGACATTCGTCACAGTGTTTCTCGCCGAACTGGGCGACAAGACCCAATTGGCCGCCATGACCGCCACGGCCCGTTCCGGGTCGATCCTCACGGTCTTCCTCGCCGCCAGCGCAGCCCTGGTCTGCGCCACGGCCATCGGCGTCCTGGTGGGGGGGGCCCTCTTCCGGGTGATCCCCGAAGCCATGGTGAAGTACGTGGCGGGGTCCGCCTTCATCGCCGTGGGGATCTGGGTCCTGGTCAAGGGCTGAAAACCCTGACCGGGGCCATGAAAAACCCGCTACGCGGCCGGATCGCCCCTCAGGGCTTCCTCAGGAGGGCCAGCACCTGCTGGTCGTGCTGGGCGGCCTTCACATCCTCGACGATGTCCTGGATGAGGCCGTCCTTGCCGATGATGAAGGTGACCCGTTTGGCGATCCCCAGCACCGCCATCCTCACGCCATAGGCTTCGATGATGGTGCGGTCCGGATCGGCCAGGATGGGGAAGGGCAGGTGGAACTTCTGGGAGAAGGCCGCGTGGCTTGCCACGTCGTCAGCGCTGACCCCGAGGATGACGGCCCCCGCCTCGCGGATGGCGCCGAAGCTGTCCCGCAGGGAACAGGCTTCCTTCGTGCAGCCAGGGGTATCGTCCTTGGGATAGAAGTAGAGAACGACCGTGGACTTGCCCTTGAAATCGGCCAGACTCACCGTCCGGCCCTCCTGATCCTTGGCGGTGAAGGCCGGCGCGGGCATCCCAGGTTTCAGTTCGGCCCCTGTGGCGGCCAGCCCGACAGTCGCAAGGATGGCGGCGAAAATAGTGCGGTGAGTGCTCATGGGGCGGACTCCTTCAATGAGTTGGATGCCGGAAGGTTGCCGCCGTTCCAGCCCTCAGCCGGGGACCTGGAAGCGGATGGCGCCCAGGAGGGCCACAGGGCAGGTGACGGCCCGGAGGATGCTCGCCCCCAGGGTCACCGGAAGCCAGCCCGCGCCCTTCAAGGCGGCGAACTCCCCGTCGGTGATGCCGCCCTCGGGTCCGCTGGTGAAGGCGATGGGCTCCGGGCCCGCCGAGGGATTGGGGGTGCCTGCCGGGACCTCGTAAGCCACCCACCGCTGCGCCACGTCGACCGTCAGCAGGGCCTCGAAGGGCTCGGGCCGGGCCAGGGCGGGCACGCGGGTGCGGTGGCTCTGCTCGCAGGCCCCCTGGATGATGCGTTGCCACCGGTCGTACCGCGCCAGGGTCTTGGCGGCGTCGTATTCGCTGCGCCGGTACGCGACCGGGTGGATGGAACACACCCCCAGTTCCACCAGGGGCGGCAGGATATCGTCCAGAAGGGAGATTTGGGCGGTCACGGGGATCCAGGCATGGATGGGGAAGGAAGGTTCCCGTTCCTCCGCCAGGGGCTTGACGAGGCGGACCACGGCCTTGTCCTTCCCGGTCTCGGCGAGGTCCGCCCGCCAGGGCCCGGTGGGCAGGACCAGCTCCACGGCGGCGCCCGCCCCCAGGCGGAGCACCCAGAGGTGGCGGGCCTGGGCCGGTTCAAGGGTGACCAGGACTCCCTCGGAAGGGGTTGGCGCATGGGAGAGGAAAAACCGCGGGACGCTCATGGTTGCATCTTCCTCTAAACTGATGCTCCTGGAGGCAACTTGTTGCACGAACTGCTCCTTTCCGCACCCTGGTGGGCCTGGCTGGGTTTCCACGTCCTGGTCTTCACGATGCTTGCCCTGGACCTGGGCGTCTTCAACCGCAACGCGCACGAGCCCACCATCAAGGAATCGGGCTACTGGACCGCCATATGGATCTTCCTGGCGCTGGCCTTCGGGGCCGTCATCTGGCGCTACATGGGACCCGCCCCCGCCGGCGAATACCTGGCGGGCTACCTCCTTGAGAAGTCCCTGAGCGTCGACAACCTCTTCGTCTTCGTTCTGGTCTTCACGGCATTCCAGGTGCCCCGGCGAAACCAGCACCGGGTTCTCTACTGGGGCGTGATGGGGGCCCTGGTCATGCGCGCCGCCATGATCCTGGCCGGCACGGCCCTGCTCCACCGGTTCTCCTGGATGACCTTCGTCTTCGGCGGTTTCCTGGTCTATACCGGCCTCAAGATGCTGCTCATGCGCAACGTGGAGCCCGGCGACCCCCGGGAAGGCGCCGTGGCCCGCCTCTTCCAGCGCGTCATGCCCTTCGATCCCGACGCCGGCTTCGCCAAACTCTGGGTCCGCAAGAACGGGCGCACCTACGCCACGCCGATGCTCCTCGTCCTCGTGGTGGTTGAAGTCACGGACCTGGTCTTCGCCGTGGATTCCATCCCCGCCGTGCTGGCCGTGACGCAGAAGCCCTTCATCGTATACACCTCCAATGTCTTCGCTATCCTGGGGCTGCGAAGCCTCTACTTCCTCCTGGCGCGCATGATCGATCGCTTCCATCACCTGAGCATCGGCCTCGCCGTCATCCTCGCCCTGGTGGGCGTGAAGATGTGTCTGGCCAAGGTGTACGAGGTGCCGATCACCACATCCCTCCTCGTCATCGGCCTGATCCTGGGCGTGTGCATCGGCACCAGCCTCAGCTTCCCGAAGCTGGAGAAGAAGGGGCGATGATGCGAATCCTCCAGCACGGCCTCGAGGACGCGCCCCCCGTGGGCCCCTGCGTGCTCACCCTCGGCAACTTCGACGGCGTCCACGCGGCGCATCGTACCGTGCTGGAACTGGCCGCATCCCGTGCGCGGGAACGCGGCATCCCCGCGGCCGTGCTCACCTTCGATCCCCACCCCGCCGTGGTGGTGGCGCCCGAACGCAAGCCCCGGCTCCTCATGACGCTATCGCAGCGCCTGGAGGCCTTCCGTGGCGCGGGTGTCGACATCGCCTGGGTGATCCCCTTCAGCCGCGCGTTCTCCGAACTGAGCCCCCTCTCCTTCCTTCATGGGGTCGAAAGAGCCCTGGCCCCGCGGGAGCTGCATGTGGGCAGACAGTTCCGTTTCGGCAAGGACCGCGCCGGCGACTTCGCAACCCTGGAGGCCTGGGGCGCCCAGGCCGCCTGCGAGATCCACGGCCATGCGCTGCGCGCGTACGATGGCGGCTACCTTTCCTCCACGCGCATCCGCGCCGCCCTTGAGGCCGGGGATGTGGAGGAAGCCGCCGCGCTGCTGGGCCATCCCTACGCCCTCACGGGAATCGTCGTGGAAGGCGAACGCAGGGGACGCCATCTCGGTTTCCCCACCGCCAACCTCGCCTGGGACCAGGAGCAGCTTCCCGCCTTCGGTGTCTACGTGACGGACGTGACGGGCCCCCATCTGGACGGATGCCTGCGCGGCATGACGAACGTAGGCGCCAAGCCAACGTTCGAAGGCATGCCCATCACCGTGGAGACGCATCTGCCCGGCTTCTCGGGTGATCTCTACGGAAAGCATCTGGAAGTGCGATTCCTGCACCGCCTGCGCGGAGAGATGAAGTTCTCGGGCGTGGATGCGCTCCGTGACCAGATAACCCGCGACGTGGCGGAGGGATTGGCCTGGCGTCCGAACCCTTCCGAGAGCATTTCGTAAGGGCCTCTTTGCCAGTGTTTACAGGCAAAGGGAAGGACGGGGCCACGGTCGGATCCAAACTCCCAGCGGGTCCACGAAGAAAAATGCTTGCAATACCCCATTGCTGGTGTATTCTAGATTTCTGCCGCGATTGAGGTTGCGGGGTCGGAAAGGAAAGCAAGCCT
>DBME01000157.1:0-5753 GCA_002298155.1 Holophagaceae bacterium UBA706
TCCGGGCAACGGCAGTCCGCCTAGGGGGGCGAGGCTCGCGCATCAAGCGGGAGCCCTAGTTAAAAAATAGAGTTTTTCAAATTTTACCATTCCCACCCCCCCTCCCTTCCATCCGACTTGTGACGCATTTCTCGCCCCCACAAGGGCAAGGTAGGTTATCGCCACAGGACCCAGCCATGACTCTGCTGTCCAATCAAGCCTTTGAACGCCTCCGCCAGATCCCCCTTTACGTGCCGGGCAAGCCCATCCAGGAAGTCCAGCGCGAGCTGGGCCTGGACAGCATCGTCAAGCTGGCCAGCAACGAGAACCCCTGGGGCCCCAGCGAGGCCGTGAAGGCCCGGGTCGTCAAGGCCGCCACGGGCAGCCGTGACGAGGGGCTGGGGCTGTACCCCGTCTCCGACGGCTACTACCTGCGCCTGGCCATCGCCAAGCGCCGGGAATGCAACGCGGACCAGATCATCCTGGGCAACGGCAGCTCCGAGATCATCGAGATGGCCGCCAAGGCGGCCCTGCTGGGCGGCGGCAGCACCGTGGCGCCCAAGCACTCCTTCGCCATCTACGGCATCGCCACCCAGACGGCGGGCGGCCGGTTCATCGAATGCCCCTGCAGCCCCACCGAGCTGGACGTGGACGCCATCCTCGCGGCCGTGCAGCCTGACACCCGCGCCGTCTTCCTGGGCAACCCCAACAACCCCACCGGCGTCATGCTGGACCGGCCGGGCCTGGAACGGCTCGTGCGCGACCTGCGCGACGACATCCTCCTGGTGGTGGACCAGGCCTACGCGGAATACGAGGACCCCGAGACCTACCCCGACGCCGCCGACTACCTGGATGAGCGCAGCAACCTGCTCGTCCTGCACACCTTCTCCAAGATCCACTCCCTGGCCGCCATGCGCATCGGCTTCGGCATCGGCCACCACAAGCTCATCGCGCTGCTGGAGCGGATCCGCAGCCCCTTCAACACCAACATGCTGGCCCAGGTGGCCGCGGAAGTGGCCGTGCAGGACTTCGCCTTCGAGGCGTTCTCCCGCGCCCGCAACGCCGAGGCCCGGCAGGCCTTCTTCGCCGAAGCCCACAACCACCGCTGCAACGCCACGGGCATGGGCGGCAACTTCATCCTGCTGGAGAGCGAGATCCCCGCGCCGGAGCTCTTCAAGGACCTGATGCGCGCCGGCGTCATCGTGCGCCCCATGCAGGGCTACGGCCTTCCGAACCACGTCCGGGTCACCTTGGGCAAGCCCGAGGAGATGGAGGCCTTCTGGGCCGCCGTCGCGCCGATCCTGGACAATGCGGGCTGCGGTTGCCGCTGAGCCCCGCCCGGCCTATCATGAGCATTCCAAGTGCCGGAGGTCCACGTGGCAACGTATAGCATCGCCGGGGACCTGCTCGGCGCCCGTGTGAAGACGGCAGGGGGCGAGCTCTGCTCGCTCCAGACCGCCTCCCGGCAGGAACTGCTGTGGAGCGGCGACCCCGCCGTGTGGGAGCGCCAGGCCCCCACCCTCTTCCCCATCGTGGGCGCCCTCAAGGGCGACCGCCTCACGCACCGCGGCACCACCTACACCCTGCCCAAGCATGGCTTCGCCCGGGACCGGGAGTGGACCCTCAAGCGCCTCACCGCCCATTCCGTCACCCTGCGCCTGCGGGACGACGACGAGACCCGCGCCTGCTACCCCTTCCCCTTCGAGCTGTGCGTGACCTACCGCATCGACGAGGACAAGCTCCGGGTGCAGTACGACCTGCGCAACCCCGGGGAGAGCCCCCTCTACGCGAGCCTGGGCGCCCACCCCGCCTTCCGCTGGCCCATCCGGGACGACGCGCCCCGGGACGCCCACCGCATGGTCTTCGAGAAGCCCGAGATGGCCTTCCTGCCCGTGGCCGACGCCCGGGGCCTCCTGGGGGCCAGCAACCAGCCCAGCCCCCTGGAGAACCGGGAGCTCAAGCTCCGGGACGACCTCTTCGTGGAGGACGCGCTCATCTTCAACCCGGTCGAGAGCCGGTACGTGCGCTATACCTGCCCGGGCTCGCCCGTCATCGAGGTGAGCTGGGAGGGTTTCCACCAGCTGGGGATCTGGACCCGGCCTGGCGCGGGCTTCGTGTGCATCGAGCCCTGGCGCGGCTACGCCAGCCCCGCGGCCTTCGACGGCGAATTCAGCGAGAAGCCCGGCGTTTTCCAGGTCGGAGCCGGTGCAACCACGTCCTGTGCCTATACGGTACGAGTGCTTCCCGGCTAGCCCAAGCCCTGAGACACTGGTTGTTTGGACGAAGGAGCGTGCATGGCTGTACAGTGCGGCATCGTGGGCTTGCCCAACGTTGGGAAGTCTACTCTTTTCAATGCTTTGACCCGGGCCGGGGCCGCTTCGGCCAATTATCCGTTCTGCACCATCGAACCCAACACGGGGGTGGTGGACGTCCCTGACGCTCGTCTGGATGCTCTGGCCGTCATCGTGAACCCCCAGCGCATCCTCCCCGCCTCCCAGGAGTTCGTGGACATCGCCGGCCTCGTGCGGGGCGCCAGCAAGGGTGAAGGCCTGGGCAACGCCTTCCTGGCCAACATCCGGGAAACGGACGCCATCGTCCAGGTGGTCCGCTGCTTCGTGGACGGCGACGTCACCCACGTGGAGGGCGGGGTCGACCCCGTACGCGACCTGGCCATCATCGACACCGAGCTCATCATCAAGGACCTGGACGGCGCCGAGAAGGCCCTGGAGCGCCACCGGAAGATCGCCAAGAGCGGGAACAAGGAATCCCAGGCCCTGGTGGCCGTGCTGGAGAAGGTCCACGCCGTCCTGGACCGGGGCGAGTGGGCCAAGCAGGCCGAACTGGGCAAGGAGGAGCTGGCTCTGGTGAAGTCCTTCGGCTTCATCACCCTCAAACCCATGCTCCTGGTGGGCAACATTTCCGAGGGCGACATCCCCGCCCCGGAGAAGAACCCCCACTTCGCCGCCCTCACGGAGGCCGCGGCCCAGCGGGACTGCCCGGTGATCCCCATCTGCTCCAAGCTGGAAGCCGAGATCCAGGAACTGGCCGCCGACGAGCGCGGGCTCTTCCTGGAAGAGGCCGGCCTCACGGAGCCCGGCCTGAACCGCCTGATCCAGGCCTCCTTCCGCCTGCTCAACCTCCAGACCTACTTCACCGCAGGGGTTAAGGAAGTGCGGGCCTGGACCATCCCCATCGGCGCCACCGCGCCCCAGGCCGCCGGCGTCATCCACACGGACTTCGAGAAGGGCTTCATCCGGGCCCAGGTGATCGCCTTCGAGGACTTCGTGGCCCTCAAGGGCGAGCAGGGCGCCAAGGAGATGGGAAAGATGCGCAGCGAAGGCAAGGAATACATCGTCAAGGATGGCGACGTGATGCATTTCCTTTTCAACGTTTAGCGCACATACTTGCTTCAGCTGATTCCCACCGATCCCCAACCCTGGTAACCCGGACCGGCTGAAGACCCATGGCGAAACCGAAGATCGGAAAACCCGACGACTTGGACACCCGGATCGAGGATCCCGCCATCCTCCGGGAGGCGTTCCAGACGCTCTTCGAATCGGAGACGGAGTTTCCCATCAAGGTGGAGGGCACGCACACCCTGCCCTACTTCTCCACCATCCGGAGCCTCCACTGGGACCAGAAGTCCATGATCCTCAAGCTGGTGCGGCCCCTGCCCCATGAACTCATGGTGGGGGCCGTGTTCCACTTCCTGTGCGCCTCCGGCGAGCAGCGGTACGAGGGCTTCATCAAGTTCCTGGGACGGGAAGGGTATCTCCAGTACCGCTTCCAGATGCCCGCCTACCTGACCCTGTCCGACCGGCGCGCCCACAAGCGGTACCCCTTCCGCCCCCGGGAGAGCGCCTACGTCATCCTCCAGGACCAGGGCATTCCCGGCCTGGGCGTGGCGGGCCCGCTGGTGAACATCGGCATGGGCGGCCTGGCCCTGCGCGTGGACCGCGTCCTCAAGCTGGACACCGGCTACCGCGTGCCCCCGTCCACGGCCCTGTTCGACCGGGGCAAGGGCTTCCCCCGCATCCGCATCCAGGACCTTCCCCGGGTCCACCTCCTGGAGGTGCGCGGCATCGCCACCCATGCGACGGAGCGCGGCGCCGAGGTCATCCTGGGCGTGAACTTCAGCTCCCTCCAGGACGAGGAGGAGGCTCAGCTCCGCTCCGCCCTGGACCTGCGGGACCGCCTGCAGAAGGGCTCCATGCCCTCGCGCATCGAGGGCGGGGCGGTGCCCCTGCGCGCCGACGATGGCCGGATTCCCGCCCAGGCCCAGCCCGCGGCCCCGGCCGTCCAGGGCGGAGACGACATGGAAGCCGAGCTCCTGAAGCGCCTGCGCCGCCGCACCTCCACCGTGGCGCTGGTGATGCCCGACGGCCCGGCCCGCCAGGGTCTGGAGACCGCCCTTCGCGTGGCCGGCTTCCACCGCCTCCTGGTGGTGGATACCCTGGTCCAGCTGGCCGTGGAAGCCGAGGACGACCCCCGGGACCGCCCGCCCAGCCTGTGCCTCGTGGACATCGACGTCACCCAGTCCGGCGACGCCGAGCCCCTGGAGGCCGTGCGTTCCATCGAGAAGGCCGTGGCCGCCCTGGGCCCCATCCCCACGGTGATCCTCTGCGACGCGGTGGACCCGACGCTGCTGCTCTCCCAGGCGGAGAACACGCGCTTCCTGTTCCCGGAGCTGACGCTGGAATCCATGGACGCGCTGGACGAGCTGCTGGAAGGCCAGGACTGAATCAGTTCTTCCGGACCGGCGCCACCTTCACGATGTCCCCCGTCGCGCTGGTGCGCAGGAGTTCGTCCTGCATGCGGTTGCCGCCGCGCAGGATGGGGTCGGAGGCGTCCTTCGCGAGGAGGATGCCGCCGCGGGCGTTGCGGTGGACGACGCACTCCTCCAGGGTCACTTCGCCGTCCTCCAGGAGGAGGATTCCGGTGTCCTTGCCGTCGCGCAGGTCGCAGCGCACCAGGAGCAGGCTGCCGCCGGGGGAGACCTTGGCGCCGGTGCCGGCGTTGCCGTAGATCTCGCAAGATTCCAGGACGCCCCGGCCGCGGTCCGAACACAGGACCCCGAAGGAACGGCCGTCGTAGATCTTGCAGGCCTTCATCTGCACGGTGGCGCCGTGGCGCACCAGGACGGCGGGCTCGCCGTTGGCGGAGAGTTCGCAGTTCTCCAGGGTCATGAGCCCCTGTTCCAGCATGGCGGCTCCGAGACCCGCGTTGCCGCTCAGGCGGCAGCGGCGCAGCACCAGGGAGGCTCCACGGATGCCGTGCACCGCCGCCAGCGCATGGCCGCCCAGCTCGCAATCGTCCAGGGTGGCCTGGCCCCGGTCCAGCACCAGCACGCCGATGGAGCCGGATTCCATGATCCGGCAGCGGTGCAGCTCGGCCCGGGCTTCGGCCTGGATCTCCACGCCGCCGGCGGCCTGGCCCGAGATCTGGCAGTCCTCCAGGGTGGCCTGGGCCCCGGCCAGGAGATGCACGCCCACGCCGGCCACGGTGCGCAGGGTGCAGTTCCCCAGCACGACCCGGGCGCCGGAGGCGGCGCGGACGCCGTCCCGGAAGTTGCCGGTGAAGGTGCAGCCCTCCATGCGGACCGAGGTGTTGGGACCGGCCAGCACCGCGGCGGGCCCCGACCCGCGCAGGGTGCACTGGCGGAGGAGGGGATCGGCGGCGCCGCCCGCGACCTGGATGGCCGGGCCGCCGCAGGCGTCGAAGTCGCAGCCTTCGGCCGTGAGCCGGCCGCGCTGGGCCAGCAGCAGCGGGGAGGG
>DBME01000157.1:5794-5975 GCA_002298155.1 Holophagaceae bacterium UBA706
TGGGACTCTCGATGATCACCTCGGCGGCGCCGTTCTGGCCCAGGATCGTGACGTCCTTGTCCACCACCAGGGCTTCGCGGTAGGTGCCCGGCATCACCAGGATGCGCATGCCCGGCTCGGCCTGGCGCAGGGCCACGCGCAGGCTCATGCACTGCCCCTTGCCGCCCTTGCCCACCACCAG
>DBME01000260.1 GCA_002298155.1 Holophagaceae bacterium UBA706
CATGTGGCCGCCGATGGTGGGGGTGCGTTCCACCAGGTAGACCTTCTTGCCGGCGTCGGCGATCTCCAGGGCGGTCTGGATGCCCGCGATGCCCCCGCCCACCACCAGGGTGTCGGGGTGGACCGTGGTGCGCGCCGGCACCGCGGCCATGCCGAAGGGCACGTTGAACACCGCGCAGGCCAGGACCGCCTCGGCCCGTTCCGTGGAATCGCCGAACCCGGCGCCGTGCTCACGGAAGGAGGCCAGACGGATGGCCTCGGGATCACACCCCGCCAGAGCCAGGGCGCGGGTGAAGGCCGTCTTGAAGTAGCCCGGGGAGGGGGCGGCGATGACCAGGGTGTCCAGGCGTTTGGCCGTGATCTCCCGGGCCAGGGTGGCGGGATCCAGGGAGGACGCGGGCCCCATGATCCTGACCTCGGCGACCTGCGGCAGCTAGGCGGCGTAGGCGGCCAGGGCCTTGTAGTCCAGGGTGGAGACGGACCCGGTCTTTCTCGTGCAGAAATACACTCCGATGCGAGCGTGGCTCATGGGTGCCTCTTGGGTTGAGAATAGCTGACGATAATGTCTTGTATTGACCCAGCCAAGGGGAAATTCACGCGAATTCAAGAATTTTTAAAACCGATTCTCCGATAAATTTTTATCGATAAAATAAGCGTGATTTCATTTTTTTCCTGCCGTGCAAGGCAATAAGGCGCATTTCAGATTTTAAAAGTCCGAAAATCTACAGCTTGCATTTGCGCTCGACTTGGCACCCCGCCCTGACCGTCGCCACGGAAATATCCAACTACCCTAGGAATCCCAAGGGTGCTCTTGGATTTCTCGATATTTTTGTGTCGATATATTCGGCCTGGAATGGCTCTTCCAGCCGCTTCTCAGCCCAGGTCCTTGACCACCTGCACGCCGCCCAGCAGGCGCATCTGGTTCAGGATCCACTCCTGGCGGCCCCTCACATAGGAACTGGGCGCATCCGCGTGGAAGCGCGCGGGGCTCGGCAAGACGGCTGCCAGGAGGGCCGCTTCCGAGGGCCGGAGGTTTTTCGCGGATTTCCCGAAGTATTTGTGCGCGGCGGCCTCCACCCCGTACACTCCGTCGCCGAATTCCGCGATGTTGAGGTAGACCTCCAGGATGCGCCGCTTGGACCAGCCCAGCTCCAGCATCAGGGTGAAGTAGACTTCGAAGCCCTTCCGCACCCAGGAACGTCGCTCCCACAGGAAGAGGTTCTTGGCGGTCTGCTGGGTGAGGGTGGAGGCGCCCCGTTTCTTGCGGCTGTGCTCGTTGTGTTCCACGGCCTTCTCGATGGCCTTCCAGTCGAAGCCGAAGTGTTCGGAGAAGTTCTGGTCCTCGGCGGCGATGACCGCCACGCCCATGGACGGCGCGATGTCCTCCAGCGGTGTCCAGGTGTGCAGGGAGCGGTAGGGCTTCCCTTCGAAGGTGGCGCTCACCCGGCGCTCCAGCATCACCGCCGAGAAGGGCACGGGGACCCACCGGAACAGGATGATGGCAAGGGTGCTGGAGATCAGGCAACCCAGGAACACAAACATCACCCAGCGCAGGATGCGCTTCCACCACGGCCGTTTCGTCATCCGCTCATTATGCCCTATCGGGCGCGGCTCCCCGAAGGGGGCGGGCCTTGGCGGCGCGCTTGGCTACATACATGCGCCGATCCGCCGCCTCCACAAGGCCCGCAGGTCCATCGTCCAGCCCCGGATGGGCGGTGGCCACCCCCAAACTCAGCGTCACGTGCGACGCCACCACCGACTGGGGATGGGGCAGGTTCAAATCCTTGAGGGCCGCATGGATGCCCTGGGCAACCGCCTGGGCTCCGGCCAGGTCCGTTCCAGGAAGCAGGCAGACGAACTCCTCGCCGCCGTACCGGGCCACCAGGTCGCCGGGTCGGCGTACCGCCCGGGCCAGGGCCCCCGCGACTGCCTTGAGGCAGGCATCCCCCTCCACGTGACCGTGGATATCGTTGTAGATCTTGAAGGAATCCACATCGCCTAGGATCAGGGACACGGGCTGCCCTTCCCGGCGGGCCCGCTGCCAGGCCGCAGCCAGGGCCTGGTCGAAGTGGCGGCGGTTGGCCAAGTCGGTGAGGGCGTCCCGCACCGCCAGTTCCTCCAGACGGTCCTTGGCCTGTTTGAGCGCCAGATGGTTCCGGATGCGCGCGGTCACCGCCGCGGCGTTGATGGGCTTCTGGATGAAGTCGATAGCCCCGGCGTCCAGGGCCCGCACCTCGTCGGCCTCGCCCTGGAGCGAGGTGAGGAAGATCACCGGGATTTCGCAGGTGCGGGGATCGGCCTTGAGGGCCGCGCAGGCCGTGAACCCATCCATGCCCGGCATCAGGGCGTCCAGGAGAATCAGGTCGGGCCGGTGCTCCAGGGCCGCGGTGACCGCCTGGGCTCCGTCTTCCGCGGTGCGCACCTGGTAGTCCCGGGAGAGGATCGCGCCCAGGAGACGGCGCACCATGTGGGAATCGTCGGCCACCAGGATGGTGGGGGATTCCGCCTTGGGGGTCCACGTGAGCTCGGGGCCATCCTCGGCGGGCTGGGGGCCGGGATCCGCGGGCACGGGCGGGTCCGGCTCGGGTTCCGACCGCAGGCGCGGCACCACCACCTCCCGGTAGAGTCCCAGCGCGAGCTCCCACAGGCGCGGGATCCGCCCGTCCACGCCAAGGGCACCCTCCCGGATGGCCAGGGTGGACAGGAGCTCGTGCAGGAAGACCATCTCCAGCTCCTCCCGCCGTTCCAGGTGGCGCACGTCCCGGAAGACCCACACGTGGCGTCCCCGGTCCCCCAGGGGGATGGGCGCCCCGCACAGCCGATAGCCGCGGGACGCGAAGTGGGTGTGGGTGAGGGCGGGCAGGATGTCCGGCCCCCCCGGCCCGGTGCGCAGACCCAGGGCGGCCGGGGCGCCCGGGTCGCAGGCGACCAGGGTCAAGTCCGCATCCAGCACCATGGCGTGGCAGCCCATGGCCGCCAGGAGGGCCCCCACCAGGGCACCATCCAAAGGCCCGCCGCCCGTTTCACCGGCCTTGGCCAGGGAGGGCGCGGGGGGGATGGGGTTTTTGTTTTCCATTTATTAATCATTTTATCGATCGCGAGGATCGCGTCGTGGACCTAAACCTACGGGCTGACACATGGTCATGCAATTAATTCTTTATATGTTTGAGATGCCGATCATCTTCCTGGCCCCACCGTTTTGCTACAGTGGATCTTCCGAATTCCCCCCAACGGTGCCCATGACCCCGGAGCCTTCCACCCCGCCCCCCAGCCCCACGCCCGGAAAACCGGGCGCATCCATGCTGCGGTCCGCCGGCGTCGTGGGCGTGCTCACCCTGCTCTCCCGCATCACCGGCATGCTCCAGAGCCGGGTGGTGGCCTACTACCTGGGCGCCGGGCCCGCGGGGGACGCGTTCTTCGTCGCCTTCCGCATCCCGAACCTCCTGCGGCGGTTCACCGCGGAGGGCACCATGACCTCCGCCTTCCTCCCCACCATCAGTGAATGGGAGGACAAGCAAGGTGACGAAGCCGCCCGGGACATGGCCGGACGCTTCCTGGGCACCCTCGGCGTGACCCTGGCCCTCTTCTGCGTCCTGGCCGTTCCCGTCATGGGCCTCATCACCGGCCTGCAGATGCTGGGCCGCCTGGCGCCGAACGCCTCCTGGGGCACGCAGTTCTATTGCCTCAAGGAAGTCCTCCTGGGCCACCGCGCCGGCCCGCCGCAGTTCGAGCTCACCACCTTGCTCGCCCGGATCATGTTCCCCTATCTGGCCCTGGTGAGCGTCACCGCCGGGCTGTCAGCCGTGTTGAATCTCAAGGGCCGCTTCGGCCTGCCCGCCTCCGTCTCCACCCTCTGGAACGGCGTGTTCATCAGCTTCACTGTGGCCTGCCTGGCCCTGGGCCCAGCGGCCTGGCACGTGCCCGAAGCGGCGTCCATCGTGCTGGCGGTGGCGACGGTGGTTGGCGGCGTGGCGCAGATCTGGATGCTGTGGCCCTCCTTCCGTGCCCTGGGCTACCGCGTCCATTGGGGATTCCACTTCGGCCATCCCGGAGTCCGCACCGCCCTCAAGCGCATGGCGCCGGGAATCCTGGGCACCGGCATCCATCCCATCAACGTCCTCATCTCCACGACGCTGGCCTCCCAGCTGGCCGTGGGGGCCCAGACGGTGCTCTTCAACTCCAACATGATGGGCGAGATGGTCCTGGGGGTCTTCGCCACCAGCGTGGCCACCGTGAGCCTTCCGGCCATGAGCCGGCTTGTGGACGCGGGCGATGCCCAGGGTCTGCGCAAGAGCCTGGCCGGGGCCCTGCGGGGAACGGCCGTGATGGCCATCCCCGGCGCCGTGGGCATGGCGGTGCTGGCGCGGCCCATCATCGCCATCATCTTCCAGACAGGACGCTACGGCGCCAAGGACGTGGAATGGACCGCCGCCACCCTGGCCTTCCAGGCGGTGGGGCTGCTCTTCATCGCCACGGGGCGGATCACGGCCCAGTGCCTGTACGCCCTCAAGGACTACCGCCGCCCCGCCTACGCGGCGCTGCTGGGCATGGTCGTCAACGTCGTCCTTTCCTACGTCCTCATGAAACCCCTTGGCACCGGCGGCATCGCCCTGGCCAACGGCTTGGCCAGCCTGGCCGGACTGGGCTTCCTGGTGCTTGGCCTGCGCCGCCGCATGGCCTCCGTGCCGGTGCGGGAGGTCCTTGGAGGGTGGCTTGTCATGGGCTTCGCGGCCGGGCTCATGGGCCTGCTGGCCTGGGGCGGGGCGCGGTTCCTGGACCTTTCGGTCTTCCACGGACTGGGCGGCACGAGCCTGAGACTCTTTCCCCTCATCGCACTCTGCGCGCTGTTCTACGCCGCGGTGCTGCTCCTCCTGCGCGTGCCCGAGGCCTCGGCCATGGCCTCCCTCCTCCGCCGGAAGCTGGCCCGGGGCAGGTGAAGGGGACCTTTTTCCAGCCCGCAGGGGCGGCCCGGGCCCAGGACTGGCATACTTGAGGGATTCCTTGGAGATGCCATGGCTGTCCCGATGCTAGAACTCGCCCCCCAGAACGCCTCCGTGAAGGCCAAGATCCTGGAGGGCCTCTCCACGATCATCGACCGCTCCAGCTTCGTCCTGGGCGAGAACGTCAAGGGCCTCGAGGCCGAGCTCGCCGAGTACTCGGGCGCGAAGTACGCCGTGGGCATGTCCAGCGGCACCGACGCCCTGCTGGTGGCCCTCATGGCCCTGGACATCAAGCACGGCGACGAAGTCATCATCCCCAGCTTCACCTTCTTCGCCACCGCCGGCGTCGTGTCCCGCCTGGGCGCCACCCCGGTCTTCGTGGACCTGGATCCCGACACCTTCAACATCAACGGCCCCCTGGTGGAAGCCGCCATCACCCCCCGCACCAAGGCGATCATCCCCGTGCACCTCTTCGGCCAGCTGGCCGACATGCCCGCGATCATGGCCGTGGCCGGCAAGCACGGCATCCCCGTCCTGGAAGACGCCTGCCAGTCCCTGGGCGCCAAGGGCTGGGGCCGCTCCGCGGGCCAGTTCGGCCAGATGACCGGCTGCAGCTTCTACCCCACCAAGAACCTGGGCGCCTTCGGCGACGCCGGCATGACGCTCATCAAGGACGACGAGGCCCTGGCCGCCAAGGTGCGCCGCCTGCGCGTCCACGGCATGGAACCCGTCTACGTCCACCACGAGATCGGCATGAACGGCCGCATCGACGAGTTCCAGGGCCTGGTCCTCCGGTCCAAGCTCCCCATGCTCGAGGGCTGGCACGAAGGCCGCCGCACCCACGCCGCCTGGTACATCGAGCGCCTCAAGGAGATCGGCGCCGACGAGATGGTCCTGCCCCTGGAGAAGGTCCCCGACGGCCGGCACATCTACAACCAGTTCACGATCCGCGTGAAGGGCGGCCGCCGCGACGCCCTCATGGCCCACCTCCGGGGCCTGGGCATCGGCTGCGCCGTCTACTACCCCATCTGCCTCCACGAGCAGCCCTGCTTCGCCTACCTGGGCTACAAGCCCGGCCAGCTGGCCGAGTCCGAACTGGCCGCCAAGGAAGTGCTCAGCCTCCCGGTCTACCCGGAGATGACGCCCGCCATGCGCGAGGAAGTGGCCCAGGGGATCCTCTCCTTCTTCGGCCGCAAGTAGAGATCTGGAAAAGGCTTAAGAATAGGGCCTCCGGACCGCGGCAGCGGAACGGAGGCCCTAGTGCTTACCGGCAGGCCAGACAGCTAGCTGTCGAGCTCTTCCTTGCGGCCGGCCTGGCCCATTTCCAGCAGACGGTCGTTGGCCTTGCCCGCCCACTCGCTGCCGGGGTAGCTTTCCACCAGCTTCTGGTAGTAGCCCTTGGCCTCCTCGCGGTACTTGGCCACCTCTTCCTTGATCAGGGCCGTGAGTTCCTTGTTCACCCGGGCCATCTCTTCCTTGGAGACCTTGGAATAGTCGTCGATGTTGAGCCGGGCGAGGGTGTCCTTGTTGAACTGCTTGAGCAGTTCCGGGGACACCGGCCGCTGGCGCATGGCCTCGCCCAGGTAGTAGTAGGCCCGTTCCCGGTCCACGTATTCGGGGTAGGTCTCCAGGAGGGTCTTGAGGCGCATCTCGGCGGCGGCGAACTGGTAGCTCTTCACCATGAAGATGCCCACCATCAGCTCCGACTCCGCAAGACGACGCCAGCACTGGGTGACCTTGGCCTTGGCGTCCACGGCGTAGACCGAGCCCGGAGCCTCCTTCAGGAGGTCCTGGAAGGCGGCCAGGGCCCTGCGGGTCTCGGTCTGGTCGCGTTCGGCGCTCTCGATGGCGGCGTAGTGGCAGAGGGCCACGCGGTACATCGCGTAGTCCCGCTTCTCGTGCCGGGGGAAGTAGTTCAGGAAGCTCTGGTACTCCACCAGGGCCTCGGGATAGGTGGAGGTCGAACCGAAGAAGAAGCTGTCGGCCACCAGGAGCTTGGCGTTGGGGAACTCCACCGAGGAGGGCAGGTGATCCTCGATGATGCGGAGGGTCTTGCGGCCCTCCTCCCACTTTCCGTTCTGGAGGAGGATCTGGCCGTCCTGCATGATCTGGGCGGCGGTCATGCCCTTGACCTCCTGGCCCTTGGGGGCGGCTTTCGGCTTGCGGCAGCCGAAAGCCCCTCCCAGGAGCAGGAGGGTGCAGGCGGCGACGGGAAGCGCGTGGCGAAGGTTCATGACTTTCCTTTGGTTTCTCAATTCAACATGGCGGCAGGCTGGGCTTTGGTTCCTGCCTGGACAGGAAAAACCTTCGCCAGCCATTCTTCGGTGATGCGTTCGGCCTCGGAACGGCGGAGATCGTGGAAAACCTCGTGGTAGAAACCGGCGAGGCGGTGCCGCTCGAGGAGGCCGTCCTTCACCCCGGCCCAGAGCTCCCCGGCCGCGTCCGGATCGACCACGGTGTCCTGGCCCGACTCCAGCAGGAGGATGGGGCGCTCCAGCTCCGCCCCCATGGGGACGATCTCGCGGCGGCCCTCTTCCATGGCGTCAAGGAAGGAGGCGGTGATGAGGTGGTGGCAGAGGGGGTCGTCCCAGTAGCGCTGGACCAGGACCGGGTCGGAGCATACCTGGGACTTGTCGCCCTTGATGTCCAGGGGCCGGTGGGGGGCCGTCAGGAGGAGGATNNCGCAGGGGCGCCGGGATCGGACGGAGGGCGACGGCCGGGCTGGAGGCGATGAAGCCGTCCATGGTGTCCGGGTGCCAGAGCAGGACCAGAAGGCCCACCAGTCCCCCGAAGCTGTGTCCCAGGAGGATCTGCGGCCAGACATGGCGGGTTCCCGCCCCCCGGGAGAGGCTGTCCGTGAGGCGTTCCTGGCGCAGGACCAGGGCCAGGTCCTCCACGGGGGCCTTGATCCCCCGGGCGTCGCCCCGGATCCCGCCGCTGCGCCCGAAGCCCTGGTGGTCCATGGCCGTGACGGACCAGCCGCACCGGTGGAGCCACTTGGCGGTATGGCGGTAGCGCTCCCCGTGTTCGCCGTAGCCGGGGGCGATGACCACCCGGCCCCGGGGGCTGGGGTGGTCCCACCGGGCGTAAGCCAGGGGAGTCCCGCCATGACCCGTCAGGAACCCACGACACGTGGGCTCCATATCCTCGGGAAGGACGGAAAGGGTTTCGGCCATCCCTTGAGGATACCTTGGGATCCTCCGATCTTCTCCCCCCAAGGTTCCGAAGGGGGGGTTTGGCCTGTAAAGTGGAAGGGCGCCGTTGCATCTGGATGGAACATGGATTTTGAAACCCTCGTCAGGGCCAAGAACGAACTCGAACCCCGGGTCTCCCAGTTGCGGAGACACCTGGACGCTGATCGCAAGCTATTGGAACTTGAGCAGATAGAAGAACAGACCGCCGCTCCGGGCTTCTGGGACTCCCCGGAGGCCGCCAAGCCCATCCTCAAGAAGCGGGGGGGCCTCACCGACGAGATCGCCCTGTCCAAGCGCCTGGGAGGGCTCCTGGACGACCTGGAGACCGCCCTGGAGCTGGCCCGGGACGATTCCGACATGCTGGCCGAGGCGGAAGCCATCGAGGCCCAGCTCCGGGGGGTCATCGAGGACGCCGAGCTCCGGATGATGCTCTCCGGCGAGCTGGACCCCAACAACGCCGTGGTGGCCATCGCCCCCGGGGCCGGGGGCACGGAGAGCTGCGACTGGGCCGAGATGCTCCTGCGCATGTACCTCCGCTACTGCGAGTCCAAGGGCTGGAAGACGGAGATGCTCGACTACCAGGAGGGTGACGAGGCCGGCATCAAGGGCGCCACCTTCCTGGTGTCCGCCCCCTACGCCTACGGCTACCTCCGGGCCGAGGCCGGGGTCCACCGCCTGGTGCGCATCTCGCCCTTCGACGCCGCCAAGCGCCGCCACACCAGCTTCGCCGCGGTCTACGTCAGCCCCGAGCTGGACGACACCATCGAGATCGACATCCCCGAGAAGGACCTGCGCATCGACGTGTTCCGGGCCAGCGGCGCCGGCGGCCAGCACGTGAACCGCACCGAGAGCGCCGTGCGCTTCACCCACCTGCCCACGGGCATCGTGGTGAGCTGCCAGAACGAGCGCAGCCAGATCCAGAACCGCGCCACCGCCCTGAAGGTCCTCAAGGGGCGCCTGTTCGAGCTGGAGCGGCGCAAGCTGGAGGAGCGCGTGGCCCAGGCCTCCGGCGAGAAGTCCGACGTGGCCTGGGGCTCCCAGATCCGCAGCTACGTGCTGGCCCCCTACCAGATGGTCAAGGACCACCGCACCGGCGCCGAGACCAGCCAGTCCCAGAAGGTCCTGGACGGCGACCTGGACGTCTTCATCCGGACGCAGCTCCTCGCCAAGAGCCTCAAGACCGAGGGTTGATCCTGAAACAGCACTGCGACCTCTGCCTCTCCCCCATCGCCGAGACCCGCACCGTCCGGCTCGCGGACGGCGAGGCCCTGGAGTTCTGCTGCCCCGGCTGCGCCACCGTGTACGAGATCCTCGGGCCCGAGGAGGCCCGGCGCATGGGCCCCCGCTTCAAGGCCGGCTCCGGCGACGACCCCCTTCCCCCCGGCCCCTACCTGGAGCTGTGGCTGAAAGTCGACGGCCTGGCCTGCACCGCCTGCGCCCCCCTGGTGGAGGGCATCCTCCAGACCCTGCCGGGCGTGGTCAAGGCCACGGTGGAGCCCGTCTCGGAAGTCGCCCAGGTCCTCTACGCCCCCGCCGCCGCCCACAAGGATGCCATCGCGAGCCACTGCGCCCGCCACGGCTTCCCCGCCCGGGAGATGAAGCCCACCGACCCCGAGGACGAGCACGAGACCGGCGTGCACGGCCCGCTGCGCCTCGTCCTGGCCATCGTCCTGGGCGCCAACGCCATGATGAACGCCATGGTCATGTACGCCGCCTTCGCCCATGACAGCGGCGTTAAGTGGCTGGCGGACCTGGTGTTCATGGAACGCATCTACGACCCCGACCCCCTGCCCCTCACCGTGCGCAACGCCTTCACCCTCACCACGGGCCTGGCGGCGCTGCCCGTGCTGCTCTACTGCGGCTGGCCCATCATGGTCACGGGCTGGCGGCGGATCCGCATGGGCTCGCCCAACACGGACAGCCTGGTGGGCTTCGGCGCCCTGCTGGCCTTCGCGGTGAGCCTCTACTCGGCCCTCGTGCTCCATACCCACCACGTGTACTTCGACACGGCCTCCATGCTGGTGGCCCTCCTGGTCATCGGCAGGGCCATCGAGGGCGGCGCCAAGCGCAAGGCGCGCCGCGCCGTGGCGGGCCTGCTGCAGCTGTCGGCCCCCGCCGCCGAGGTGCGGGACGGGGAGGGCTGGCGGGAGGCGCCCCTGGACGAAGTGGCCCCCGGCGACCGGATCCGGGTGCGCATGGGCGGCCGGGTCCCCGTGGACGGCCGCGTGGTCCTGGGCGAAGGCTGGTGCGACACCTCCTCCCTCACCGGCGAACCGGNNACCTTGCTCTCCGGCGGCACCGTGGAGCTGGAGGCCCTCGCCGTGGGCGGCGACACGCGCCTGGCGCAGATCGTCCAGCGGGTGCGCCGGACCCTGGCCGCCAAGGCCCCCATCCAGATGACCGCCGACCGCATCGCCGCGATCTTCATGCCCGTGGTGCTGGCCCTGGCCCTCCTGGCGGGTTTCCTGGCCTACGCCCACGCCGGGGCGCCCGTGCCGGCCCTCATGGCCGGCGTGGCGGTGCTCGTGGTGGCGTGCCCCTGCGCCCTGGGCCTGGCCACCCCCATGGTCCTGGTGGCCGCCGTGGCCGAATGCGCCCGCCGGGGCATCCTGCTCAAGGGGAGCGAGGTCCTGGAGAAGGGCACCGGCANNGTGGTCCTGGACAAGACCGGCACCCTCACCACCGGCAGGCTCGACTTCACCGGCGCGCGCTTCCGGGCCCCCGAAGGGGAGGCCCTGGCCCTGGCCGCGGCCCTGGAGGAGATCTCCGTCCACCCCCTGGCCGAGCGGATCTACCGGGAGGGGGCCACCCGCGCCCTCGCCGGCGGCCCGCCCCTGCCCGGGGTCCTGGACCGCGAGAACCACCCCGGCCTGGGCGTCTCCGGCACCCTGGACGGCGCACCGGTGCTGGTGGGCCGCCCTTCGTGGCTGCGGGACCAGGGCGT
>DBME01000138.1 GCA_002298155.1 Holophagaceae bacterium UBA706
GGCGCGGGCCAGGGCCAGGGCGCCCAGCCCCGCGCAGTTGTAGACCCGCTCCGCCAGGAGCGTCATGGGTTCCGGTCCGCCGATGTCCAGACGCACGCCCCCGTCCATGGGCGCACCGCCGGTGACGGGGCTGCGCAGCACCAGGGTGGCGCCGGCCGCTTCCGCATCGGCCAGGAGCACCGTCATGAGCCCATGGGAATCCAGGATGCCCGTGGAGNNGGCGGGTTCCAGGGCGCGGGCCTCGGCCCCGTCCAGCCACTGGAGGTCCGCGACGCCGTTGGCCCGGCCCCGGGCCAGGAGGTCACGCAGGGCTTCGGCCTGGGCCCCGTCCGCCGCCACGATGAGCTTGCCGCAGCGCCGGTGTGCGATGCCCCGCTCCGCGCAGAAGCGGTACAGCATCCCGTTGCCCCGCACGCAGAGGCGGGCCTTGAGACTGCCGGGAGCGTAGTAGATGCCCGAATGGATCACTTCGCTGTTGCGGGAGCTGGCTCCGGTGCCGAAGCGGTCCTCCGCCTCCAGGATCAGGACCTCCCGCCCGCACAGGGCAAGCCCCCGGGCGAGGGCTAGGCCCACCACCCCCGCGCCGACGACGACGCACGGGACCTGGTCCATTCAGTTCTTCTTGAACTGCCGGTCGTAGGCTTCCTGGGCGTACTTGCTGGGAGGCACGCCGAAACGCCGCTTGAACGCCCGCGTGAACGCGGAGGCGTCGTAGAAGCCCAGGGACTCGGCCACATCAAGCGGCCGCTCGCCATCGGACAGGAGCTGAACGGCCCGCTGGAGGCGGCGTTCGATCAGGTACTGATGGGGCGTCGTGCTGGTGGCTTCCCGGAAGAGCCGGATGAAGTGGTCCGGCGTGCAGCGGGCGAGCTTGGCCATTTCGGGCACGCTGTTGGGGGCGCCCAGGTGGGCTTCCATATGGTCCAGGACCAGCTGCAGCGTGGACCGGCTGAGGCGGTAGGGGAACCGCGCGCGGTCCTCCTTCTCGCACAGGCGGTTGAGTTCCGCGCCCAGGAGGATCAGGAACAGTTCCCGGGTCATGAGCTGGAGGCCGTCCGGATTGGCGATCTCCTGGCTGAAGATCCCGAAGAGCTGCTTGAGGCTCTGGCTGCGCAGCACCGCGAAGCTCTGCTCCTGCCACTTGCGGGGCGGGTGCTGGAGGATCGACACCAGGGGCTCGGGGAAAGGGCCATCCATCTGGAGGGCCGTGAACCCGAAGGGGGAGTCGGGGTGATGGCGCTTGAAGGTGTGGCCGAACCCCGGCATGAGGAGCGCGAGGCTGCCCCGGGGGATGACCCCTTCCTCGATGTCCTCGCCCGTGCAGACCCGGATGGGGCTGGTGGGGAGCATGAGCGTCCACGACTCGTTGGAGGGCATCGCCTTGGTGGGGATGGGATCCCGCTTGAGGATCACAAGCCGCAGCGGCCCGCTGGTGTGGGTTTGCACGTTCTTGGTGTCAGTACCGGTCATGGGCATTTTTCTTCTGAACGGATGACGGTTAGGGATTCGCGCGCTCCGGTGTTGGCTGGGCGCAGAGGGAAAGACACCTGACGATGAATTTAGGATTCAAGTCTATACAAAGAATACCCCCAATGCTTTTTAACAACCACAATACCTTCTTTTTTCCACAGGAAAATTAAAAGGGACCGCCCCTTGCCGAGGCGGTCCCCAGGATGGGCAAATTCGTCCTAGAAGCCGACCATGATGGAGGCGACGAGGCTGTCCCCGCCCTTTTCACCGGTCTGGCCCGCCAGGGGCGCCAGGAAGTTCTTGCTGCGGATGATGTAGTCCACCTTCACCTTCCCGTAGCTGCTCTTGCTGGGATTGAAGATGTAGTTGTAGCCCACGGTGGTCTCCGTGTACTTCGGCGTGAAGTCGGACCCGGCGTTGGCGCCGGTGGTGGGCTTGTAGGGATCCGTGGCGGTGTACCACTTGTCGCCCTGGTTGTAGTTCAGCATGTCGTAGCGGGCGGTGATCTGGTGCTTGCCCATCTTGTAGACGCCGGTGACGCAGTAGCCCATGAACTTCTGGTCCAGGTGCTCGCGGCCCATGGCGTTGGGCGTGAATTCGGTGACGCCGGTCTTGGCGTTCACGGCCCAGGTGCCGGTGGTGGCGAAGAGGGTCGGGAAGCGTCGGCCCAGGAGGCCCGTGGCCGCTTCGGCGTCGAAGTGCCAGCTGGAGGTGTCGTAGGCGTAGTAGACACCCCCGAGGGTCGTCTTGTCCTTGTTGTCCTTGATGTCGGCGGCGGTGAGACCGGCGGCGGTCCAGGCAGCGGGGAGTCCCAGCACCGGAGCGGTGGCCGTGCCGGTGTTGGCCTGGCCGGTGACCATGGTGGAATCCTTCAGGTTGGTCTCGCCGGTGCGGTAGTAGAAGCCGAAACGGTGGTCCGTACCGTAGCCGGCCTCGAAGCGGAAGGAGAGGTCCTTCTGGGCGTTGGCGTCGCTGTTCTTGCCGCCGCTGCCGTCATCGGTGGTGCCGTTGGAGACGGCCACGTTGATCTTGCCCTGGAAGCCCTTGGCGTCGCCGTAGGCGTAGGAGGCCCAGATGCCGCGGTCGCGCTTGTCGCCGAAGACGCGGTTCATCTGGTTGCGGTCGAAGAAGTAGATGTCCTTGGCCGCCACGATGGTGGCTTCGTACGTGGTGGGCATCTTGAACTGGCCGGCCTTGACGACGATCCCGTGGCCCGGGGTCCAGGTGAGGACGGCGTCCTGCAGGACGTTGTTGCCCACGGTGGACGTGGACAGGTTGGGATCGAACATGACGTTGGCGCTGATCTCGTCGGTGATCTTGTACGCGAGGTAGATCTCGGCGCGCTTGACGAAGAACCCGTTCTCCTGGAAGCGGCCGCTGCTGAGACCCTCGTAGTACGCGGGCGTGGGCAGCTTGGTTGAGTTCAGGCGCAGGCTGTTGTCCATCATCTGGGTGTACCAGAGCTCGACCAGGGCGTTGACCTTCACTTCCTGTGCCTGCAGGGCCACGGCGCCCGCAGCGATGAGTAGCGTGGCGAAACGGTTGAGACGCATTTGGGCTCCTGGGAGTTGCCGGCGAACCGGTATGTTTAAACAAGATATCTTGGCCGAAGCCGGGATCCGCCACGGATCTGCCACGGGAGACGGCAGGTGGGGAGGTTTGGGGGTTTGGAACCCGAATCCTACACCTTCACTTGTCCAGGGCCAATCGATAAACTTCGCTGGGACTCAATCTCAGGTGGCGCGCCAGGGGTTTGGCGGCTTCGCGCAGCGTCATGCCGCCTTCCCGGGCCGCCTCCAGGTAGCGCAGGGCCCAGGGGGGCAACTCGCCGCCCTCCTCCAGTTCGGTCTCGGCCTCGGTGACCGTGCGTTTGGCGTCGGCGCCGGCCATGACCAGGACCATCTCTCCCCGCCCTTCCCGGCCCAGGGCGGTGATGACGTCCGCGGGGACGCCGCGGTACCAGGTCTCGTGCATCTTCGTGAGTTCTCGGCCCAGGGCGATCTCCCGGTCCGGGACGATCTCCTCCAGGTCGGCGAGGGTCTCGTGGATCCGGTGGGGCGTTTCGAACACCACCACGGTCTCCTCCAGGGCCGCCAGTTTGCGCAGCGTGGTGCGGCGCGGTTCCTTGCGGGAGGGAAGGTAGCCCCAGAAGCTGAAGGCGTGGCTGGGGAGGCCCGAGGCCACCACCGCCAGGGTCACGGCCGAAGGCCCCGGGAGGACGGTCACCTTGGCGCCCAGGTCCCGGGCGAGGCGGGCCAGTTCGAACCCTGGGTCGTTCACCCCGGGCATGCCCGCATCGGAACAATAGGCCACGGTTCGCCCGGAGGAGAGGGCCAGGGCCAGACGGTCCCGGGCCTCGAGGCTGGCGTGGTCGTCGAAGCGCAGCAGCGGCTTCTCGATTTCCAGGTGGGCAAGGAGGCCCCCGGTGCGCCGGGTGTCCTCGCAGGCCACCATGTCGCACTCCCGCAACGCGTCCACGGCGCGTCCGGTCATGTCCCCCATGTTGCCCAGGGGTGTCGGGACCAGGATCAGATGGGCCGCCACAAAAACCTCCTCGCCCATTCTGGCAGACCGCCGGCCCAGGCTCTGGGACAATCGACCTGCCATGCCCAACCGACCCGATGCCGTCACCGTTCTCCAGGCCCGCCGCCTCCTCCTGGCGGGCCAGGCCCTCCTGGGGCCCGCCCCCGCGGGCGGCCTCAAGGGCCTGGTGGAGCAGCTGGGCTTCGTGCAGATGGACTCCATCAACGTGGTGGAGCGCGCCCACCACCTCACCCTGGGCAGCCGGATGGCGGACTACCGTCCCGCCCAGTTCGACGCGCTCCTGGAGGGGGACCGGGCGCTGTTCGAGCACTGGACCCACGATGCCTCGGCCATCCCCCTGGTCTGGTACCCCCACTGGAAGGTGCGCTTCCCCAAGAGCCGCGAGCGGATCCTCGCCAACGCCTGGTGGCGGGAGCGCGTGGGCGCCGACCCCCAGGCGGTGCTGGACCACGTGATCGAGCGCATCCGGGCCGAGGGCCCCCTGCGCAGCGCGGATTTCGAGCACGAGCGCCAGGACGCCCCCGGCTGGTGGGGCTGGAAGCCCCAGAAGGCCGCGCTGGAATTCCTGTGGCACGTGGGCGAGCTGGCCGTGGCCCGGCGGGTGAACTTCCACAAGGTCTACGATCTCCCCGAGCGGGTCTTCCCGGAGATCCATGTCCTGCCGGAACCGGCCCCGGAGGTCCATGTCGAATGGGCATGCGCCTCGGCCCTGGAGCGCCTGGGCGTGGCCACCCCCCGGGAGCTGGCCGCCTACTTCAACGCCATCGATCCCGCGGACGCCGCGGCCTGGTGCGCCGATGCCGCCAAGGCCGGCCGCATCCGCAAGGTGGAGCTGGCCGCGGACGACAACGGCCCGGCGCGTCCGGCCTTCGCGGTGCTGGACTGGCAGAAGCGGTTGGCGGAACTTCCGGAGCCCTCGGGGCGCGTGGTGCTCCTCTCGCCCTTCGACCCCATCCTCCGGGACCGGGCCCGGGCCTTGCGCCTGTTCGGGTTCGACTACCGCTTCGAGGCCTTCACGCCGGAGGCGAAACGGGTTTACGGGTACTACGTCCTGCCCATCCTGGAAGGCGAGAACCTCGTGGGCCGCGTGGACCCCAAATTCCACCGGGACCGCGGGGCGCTGGAGATCAAGGGCTTCTGGCTGGAGCACGGCATCCGCGCC
>DBME01000136.1:0-4636 GCA_002298155.1 Holophagaceae bacterium UBA706
CGCGTTCCCGGCCCCCGCCGTTCCGCCGCGGTCAGCTCCAGAGCGCATGCACCCCGCGGTACACCAGCCGGAAGGACATGATGAAGTAGGCGGTGTTCCCCGCGCTGGCCAGGGCCGCGGCCCAGGCCCATGCGGGACGCTGCTCCAGCACGGCCGCCCCGAACAGGCACAGGATGGCGGCGGGCAGGATGTTGCCGAAGGGCAGGGGCACCGGCAGCCCCAGGAGGAACCCCGTCCAGGCCACGGCGGCCCCCGTCCAGACCCGGTTCAGGGGCAACCCCGGGCCGGTGTCCGCGGCGAAGCGGTCCAGGAACCCCTCCACCTTCGCCAGTGCGCCCTTGACGCGGCCCTTGTGGAGGGTCACCTGCCTCAGCCTGCGGGGCACCCACGGGTGGGGCACGCCCCGGGCCATCTGGATGCCGGCGGCCACCAGGGCGAAACCCCCCGCCGGCGCAAGGCCGGCGTTGATGCCCGGCACCAGGCTGGGAAGCGCGAGGAACAGGATGAGCAGGCCGTAGGTCTGCGTTCCCGCGGCGGCGAGGAGATCCTCCAGGCGCACGACCTCAGTCTTGTCCAGCAGGTCGTGGAGGAGGGAGAAGAAGGGTCGCCGGGGTGCCATCGCCTTCGAGGTTACCCGGTCCAGGGGCCGGCGCGGTACGGGGGATCTTCGCCAGGTCCTTCATCAGGCCGTCCAGGGCCCGGTCCAGGCTGGCCTGGATCTGGGTCTGGCGGACCTTGCGCGCCGCCTCGGGGTGGTCCTTGAGGTGGCTGCCCCCGTAGATGACGTAGTAGGTTTCGCTCCAGACCGGCTTGGGGCGGCCCCGCTCCAGGAGCCGCGCCTCCAGGACCACCGGCGCCGAAAAACGCCCGAAGAGGCTGGAGCCCGCGATCCAGAAGATGGATTCCTCCACCAGCTCGTAGCCCCCCAGGGCCACGGCCAGGCGGGGGTCGTGGGTGGCCAGGCCCGTGCCCACGCCCCAGGCTACGCCGCTGAGGATCCCGTAGACGATGTACTTCGTCCGCACCTCGCCCACGGTGGTGAGGGTCAGTTCCAGCTCAAGGGGCGCCTGGGGGTCCACCGCCAGGCCCTGGCCCGCGAGGCGGGAACGCAGGGCGAGGTCCAGGTAGGCCCGGTGCTCCTCCAGGGCCTGCTTGCGCGCCTCCGGCGTGTTGGTTTCATGGGGGGCGAGGTCCCGGAGGCGCTTGAGGGAGCGGCTGTGGTCCTCGAGGCGGACCTCCGGCACCGCCAGCTGGAACGGGCGGCCTTGCGGAGGTTGAAGGTCCGCCAGGGGTGAGCGGCAGCCCAGGGCGGCGGCGAAGCAGGCCGCGAGCAGGATCTGTGGATACTTAAATTGCATCCATTCAATTTATAGGCTTCCACCCCCGGGCGGAAGCGCGGGATTCACAGGAAGGCCACTTCCGCCGTGGAGGCCGTGACGATGAAGGCCCTTTCCGTATTGGACTTCCGGTCCGCGGGAACCACGAAGAAGCCCGGCCGGCCGGGCTGGTAGCCCTGGGTGATGCCGTTCATGATCTCGCCATCCTTGAAGGTGATGCGGATCTTGCGGCCGGGGGTGAGGTCCGAGGGCTCGAAGATGTTGGACTTGGCATGGCCCAGGTCGCCGTCCAGGTCCCGCACGAAGAACAGCCCCTTCAGGTCGGGCACCAGGACCTCCCGCAGCCCCGCGCCTTCCTCGATGAGGTGGAAGCGGTCCTTGCTGGGTGTGAAGTCCATGGTCAGGCCCTTCACCACCGCTCCATTCTGGAAATGGGCGACCACCTTGTTCATGGCTCCTCCAAAGGGTGTTGGCGGATGGGTGGGTGGATTTGAGGATCGGTATTTTGAAAAGTTTGGCACGTCCGTCAAGGGCGGGGGTCACCGGAGCCCGAGGAGCCCCTCCATGGCGGTCCTCAGGGGGCTGTTGAAGTCCACCGGGTGGTCCAGGAGGAGGTTCACGCCGCCCGCGCGGGACGCCACCGTGAGGCGCACGTCGGGATGGCGGCGGATCACCACCACGGGGACCTTCTTGGGAAGGCCCTGGGCCCGCAGGGTGTCGATGACCTCCAGGGCCCCGTGGTGCCCGAGGGCCTGGTCCACCATCACCATGTCCAGGGGCACCCGGCGGTGGGCCTCCAGGGCCTGGATGAGGCTGTTGGCCTCGAACAGGCAGCGGTAGCCGTCCTGGTGGAGGATGGTCATGAGGAGGGTGCGGTCCAGTTCGTCCGGCATGGCCAGAAGGATCTTCTTGCCGCGCTTTCGCAGCTTGTTGACGCGGTCGTCGTCCCGGATGGCGTCACGCAGCTCGGTGATCTCCTCGTCCGAGAAGGCGGCGGCGGTCTCGTCGGGGGGCTCGGGCAGCTCCACCTCTCCGGGTTCGCTGATGGGCTGGGGGAATTTCCGCTCCTCCTCCGTGAGGTCCCGGAAGCGCCGCTTCCAGGGGAAGTCCGTGCGGAAGCCCGGGAGGCGCTCCGTCATGAACTTGCCCAGGATGCCACCCTCGAAGGCCCCCAGGCTCTCGAAGGCCAGGCCCATGGAGACGCCCAGGGGGCCCATGCGCAGGTGGGAGACGTGGCCGCCGCACTCCACCAGGGGCAGGCGGGGCAAGTCCGGAAGGCGCACCAGGGCCAGGGGCGTGCCGGGGGCGAGGAGGTCCTGGCGGATGGGCATGCGCCGCTCGTCCTGGATCCGGATGGCGCGGCGGATCAGGAAGGCGCAGCCGCCCATGGACAGGTCCTGCAGCTCGCCGCCCAGGCCCAGGCCTTCCGAAAGGCCCTGGAGCACGACGATCTGGATACGCTCCCGGGAACGGAAATGGACCCGGTCCGAATCCCGGCGCTCGGCGTGGCGGATGGCCGTGGGCAGCTTGAACCGGTACTCCATGTAGCCGCCCCGGCCCTGGTAGGACACTTCCGTCTGGAAGCGCCGGCCATCCAGGGAGAACACGAGGTGCGCGGCCTGGCCCGTGGCGGGTTCCACGGTGGGCGTGCGCTGGAGGCTCAGGGTGAAGTTCCGGGTCTCCTCCCCCACGAGCTCCACCTTGGCGGCGATGGGCGCCAAATCCGACTTGCCGATCTTCAGGTCCATCACGGTGCGCAGGCGCGACAGCTCCTCCAGCCAGGCTAGGATCTGGTCCGTGTCGTGCAGGGACCGTTCCAGGTCCGGCTCCGTGCTGGTCTTGAAGAAATCCCTGATTGCCACGCATTGTCCCCAGGCGTTGCATCCCATTCTAGGGCGGGGAATGCGGGAATCTACAAGATCCCTTCGTCATTCTTCGAGTTCGCGCTCCAGTTCGCCCAGGAACAAGGTGAGGACCTTCAGCCGCCGGCGCGCCATGCGCCGCCCTTCGGCGGTGTGCATGGCCTCGGGCAGTCGCAGCAATTTCAAGGCGAAGTGGTCCGTGGAGAAGCGGCGGTCGTCGAGGGCGCGGCCCGAGCGCCCCAGGGGGTCCCCTGGCTCCCAGAGGGCGCCGTTCATCCTGCCGCCGGTGTAGTAGCACCGGGCCAGGCCGATGGCGCCAAGGGCCTCCAGGCGGTCCGCGTCCTGCAGGATCCGGGCTTCGGGGGAGCGCGGCTCGATGCCGGCGGAGAAGCTGTGCGCCTCGATGGCGTGGGCCGCGGCCCGGGCCCGCTCCGGCGCGAGACCCATGCCGGTGAGCAGGGGCTCGGCCTCCAGGGCCGAGAGGCGCGACGCCTGGGAGCGCAGCGGCGAGTCCTTGGGCGGATTCACCAGGTCATGCAGGTAGGCGGCGGCCAGGAGCACCAGGAGGTCCGCGCCGGGTTCCGTGGCGGCGATGCGCCGCGCGGAGCGCCACACCCGGCGGAAGTGGTGCACGTCATGGGCGCTGTCCCCGTCGGGGCGCTCCGCCCAGAAGGTCTCGAAGCGTTCCCGCCAGGTGTCGAGTTCGGTGTTCATGGGCGGTCTCCGGGGCGCGACGGTTCGGCGGGCGCGTCTTCAGCATAGGAGATCCAGGCCACCCGGGCCTCCAGTCCCGCCCGGTTGAAGAGGGCCAGCCAGCGCTCCTGCTCGGGGCGGAGCGTGTCGCCGGGGCCCTTGACCTCCCACAGCGCGCACCGGTCCTCCCGGAAGAGGAAGAGATCCGGGAACCCGCTGCGGAAGGCGGCGGGCCGGGGCGCCATGGTAGCCAGCACCGCCAGGAGCGCGGCGTGGGGGACCGTGTCCAGCGCGGCCTCGAGATGGCCCGGCTCCAGCCCTCGCCAGTTGACGAAGGTGTTGGCCACGCCCCGCTTGGATTCCGCCCGGGCGAGGATCATGCTCCGGGCCGCGGCGGGATCCTCCAGCTCCTTGAGGCGGGCCTCGATGGCCTCCCGGCGCCGGGCGTGGAAGTCCGGGGTGCGCAGGTCGGCGGGGGCCATCTGGAACCGGTGCTGGAAGGCCCCGGGCACCGGCGCGAAGAGGATGTCCCAGAAGGCCAGCCCGAACAGGGCGTTCCACAGCGTGTTCTCCGTGTGGAACCCCTGCCAGCCTTCGGCCGCCGCCAGCGCGGCCTGCTCGACGGAGCCCGAGGGGTGGCGGGGCACCGTGAGCCGGATGGCGGGAGGGGCCGGCGGCGGGGGGTGCTCCCGGGTCCAGGCCTCCGCACGGGGATCATGGCGGCTGAGCCGCTTCAGGAACCGC
>DBME01000136.1:4683-4994 GCA_002298155.1 Holophagaceae bacterium UBA706
CGGCCATGCGGATGCGCACCACCCGCTCCCGGGCGGGGGAGGCCGAACTGCGCAGGAGGCATTCCAGGGCCCGTGCCGGGTCCCCCCGGCGTTCCCATTCCCGGCCCACCTCCGCGAGGAGGCGGTGGAAGCGCCGCTGGGGCCGGATCCCCGGGCAGGCCTCCATGGCCAGGAGCGCGCCGGTGACGGCCTCCAGGTCCCCGCCGGCCTCCAGCGCGGCCCGCAGATCGTCCAGGGTGAACAGGAAGTCCACCTCCGCCCGGGACCGGAAGAGGCGGCAGTCCGGGTCGATGGCGTAGTCCTCGTACCGC
>DBME01000136.1:5007-6274 GCA_002298155.1 Holophagaceae bacterium UBA706
GTCCGTGAGGTCCTGTTCCCCGTTCCCGAAGAACAGCATGAAGAGCAGCCGCGCCCAGTCCCCCGCCAGGGGCGTCACGGCGTCCACGGCGGTGCGCAGGGCCTCCGGCGGCGCTTCGGCCAGGAGCCGGGCCACCAGGGCGGAGCGTGGTTCCGCGCGGCGGAAGGGCAGGCCGGCCTCCCCCAGGAGGCGCTCGACCTCCTCCTTCCGGAGCAGGGCGGCCAGGTCCTCCGGCGCGGCTCCGACGCAGCCCGCACAGAAGCCGGCGTGGATGAGGTTCTCCAGGGCACCCTCCACGTCCGGGATCTCCGCATAGGAAAGGGCTTCGCGCCGGAACCAGGGTCCGCGGCGGGTGAGCATTCTGACCAGCAGCCGCTGGGCCGGGGAGGGCAGGGCCAGGAAGGCCTCCAGCCGCTCGCGCTCCGCCGCCAGCAGGAGGTCGTCGTACCGGTCCCGGACGTCCAGGAGCACGGAACGGAAATTCACGAGATAGTAAGGGTCCTCCATGGGTCGATTGTCCCGGAAAGTCCAGCGATGCAGAACACCGATCCCTCAGCCGTCCGCCACGGCCACGCCACCAACACCTTCCGCCAGGGGCGCTTCCACGAACGCTACATGTCCACCGTGGGCGGCTCCTTCTGGCCCGTCCTGGCCTGGCGCTTCTCCCGCAATCCCAAGGCCCGCGCCAAGCGCGAGGAGACCTGGGAGCTCGCGGTGCGGCCGCTGGATCCCCTTCCGCCCCTGGACCGGGACTGGCTGGTGTGGCTGGGCCACGCCACCTTCCTCCTGCGCGCCGGCGGCAGGACCCTCCTCTTCGACCCCGTCCTCAAGGGGCCCCGCTTCCTCAAGCGGCTCTCCGCGGTGCCCCTGGACATCGGCACGGTGCCCGTGGACTTCGTGCTGGTCTCCCACGGCCACTACGACCACCTGGACCTGCCCACCCTCAAGGCCCTGCGCGGCCCCGCCATTTCGGCCCTGGTGCCCCTGCGCCTGGGGGGACTGGTGCGGGAGGGCAACCCCGCCATCCAGGTGCAGGAGGCCGGCTGGTACCAGAGCTACGAAACGGATGGCGGACCGGAGATCACCCTGCTCCCCGCCCAGCACTGGCACCGGCGGGGCCTCAACGACTACAACGCCGCCCTGTGGGGGAGCTTCCGCGTGGCCTGGGGCGGCAAGTCCCTCTACTTCGCCGGCGACACGGGCTACAACGGCCATTTCCGCGAGATCCGGGAGCACCTGGGGCCCGTCGACTACGCCCTGCTGCCCA
>DBME01000012.1:0-7380 GCA_002298155.1 Holophagaceae bacterium UBA706
GACGTGCTGGTGAACAACGCCGGGGTGCTGCACGAGGGCGGGGCCCTGGCCTGCCCCCCGAAGGACGTGCGCCACGCCTTCGAGGTGCACGTGTTCGGGCCGCTGGCCCTCATCCGGGGGGTCCTGCCGGGCATGGCGGCCCGGGGCTACGGGCGCATCGTGAACCTCAGCTCGGGGTGGGGGGCCTTCGCCGAGGGCCTCACGGGCCCCTTCGCCTATTCCGTGAGCAAGGCCGCCCTGGACGCCCTCACCCTGGCCCTGAGCCACGAGCTGAAGGGGGACCTCAAGGTGAACGCCTGCTGCCCGGGGTGGGTGGCCACCCGCATGGGTGGGGCCGAAGCGCCCCGCACCCCCGAGGAGGGGGCCGACACCCCCATCTGGCTGGCGACCTTGCCAACGAGCGGGCCCACCGGCGGCTTCTTCCGGGACCGCAAGCGCATCCCCTGGTGAACGAACCCCGGGGCTCCGGCCCGCATCCTGGGTCCGGAGGCCCAGCCCATGCCCCGGCCCAGCCCCACCGCCACCCTCCGGGGCCTCCGGGCCCGGCGCTACGGCTGGCTTTGTGAACAGGCGACGGGGTGGCTCCTATGGCTCCGCGGGTGGGACCTGGCGGGGCGGAACCTCCGCTTCGGGCGCTTCGAACTGGATCTCCTGGCCATCCGGGGGGACGAACTCCGCCTGGTGGAAGTGAAGGCCCGGGCGCCGGGGGCCTGGGTGGGGGCCGACGCGGCCCTGACCTTCCACCAGCGCCTCCGGCTCCAGACCGCCCTGCGGGACTATCTGGCGCGCACGCCCTGGCCCGGGCGGGTGACCTTCCAGCGGGTGAGCTGGGCGGGGTGGCGCTGGCGGTTCCATCCGCCGGAAAGATGGGGCCGGATCCGGTAGAATCCTTGGATGCTGGTACTCGGACTCGAATCCTCCTGTGATGACTGCTCGGCCGCGGTGGTGCGGGAGACCCCCGAGGGTCCCAAGCTCCTGGCCATGACCCGCAAGAGCCAGGACGAGATCCATGGCCCCTACGGCGGCGTGGTGCCGGAACTGGCCGCCCGGGAGCACCTCCTGCAGGTGCGCAGCGTGGTGGCCGAGGCCCTGGCCAAGGCAGGGGTGGGCCTGAAGGACCTGGACCGCATCGCCGTCACCCAGGGGCCGGGCCTGGTGGGGTCCCTGCTCACCACCTTCTCGGCCAGCAAGGCCATGGCCTGGCGCGAGGGCATCCCCTGGGTGGGGGTGCACCACCTCCTGGGCCACCTGAACGCGGCCCGGTTCGCCGTGCCCGACCTGCCCTTCCCCGCCCTGGCCCTCCTGGTCTCCGGCGGCCACACCCATCTCTACCTGGCCCGGGACTGGACGCACCTGGAGCTGCTCCAGAAGACCCGCGACGACGCCGCCGGCGAGGCCTTCGACAAGGGGGCCAAGCTCCTGGGCCTGCCCTACCCGGGCGGCGTGGCCATCGACAAGCTGGCGAGGGATGGGGACGCCGCGGCGGTCCGCTTCCCCAGGGCCATCGTCAAGGGCGCCGACCTNNCGCGGCGCCCTTCACGCCCCCCAAGTTCCGCGACGGCAAGGCCGGCTGGAGCTTCTCGGGCCTCAAGACCGCCGTCAAGCTGCGCATCCACGGGGAGTCCGGCCTGGACACGGCGGGCGCGGAGGATCCCCGGGTGCGGGCCCTGTGCCGCACCCTCCAGGAGACCATCGCCGCCTGGCTTCTCAAGCCCATCCCCGAGATCCGCGACGCCACCGGGGCGCGCAGCCTCGTGGTCTCCGGCGGGGTGGCCTGCAACTCCGAGCTGAGGAACCGGGCCCAGGTGGTGGCCAAGAGGCTCGGCCTGGTGCTGGCGGTGCCCGAGCCCCGCTTCTGCACGGACAACGGCGCCATGATCGCCGCGGCCGGCGCCATGCTCGACCCCGGCGCCTCGCCCTGGTCCCTCAACGCCGACGCCAACCTGCCCCTGAACGCGGAAGCCTAGCCATGGACGTGACCCGCGAGGACGTCCTCCGCTGCGCCGCGCTCACGCGCCTCAGCCTCCGGGAGGAGGAGATCGAACCCCTGCGCCGGGACATGGAACGGCTCCTCAGCCACGCGCAGAGCCTGGACGCCCTGGATCTCGAAGGGGTGGAGCCCACCCTCCCCTGCGCCCTCGCCGACCTGCCCCGGCGGGAGGACGCGCCCCGGGTGGGCCTGAGCCAAGGCGAGGCCCTGGCCAACGCGCCGGATGCCGCCGCGGGCCTCTTCCGGGTACCGAAGGTCCTGTGACCTAGAAGTCGCTTCCCCCGGAATCACCGCCGGAATCACCCCAGTCCCCGCCGCCGGAATCGCCGCCGGAGTCGCCCCAGTCGCCGCCGGAACCGGAATCGCCGCCGCCGCCCCAGTCGCCGCCGCCCGCGGACCCGCCGCCCCAACCGTCCCGGTCGTGGTCATGGCCGCCGCCCAGCATGCTGCCGATCATCATTCCGGTGAGGAGGCCACCCACGCCCCCGCCCTGCTGGGGGTAGTAGCCGGGCTGGCCGGGCGCCATTCCCTGGGGGGCGTCCAGGCCCATGCGCTGGCGCGCCTCGGGCGGAAGCTCCTCGTCCTTGAGTTCCTGCACGCCGGCCACGGCGCCGCAATAGCCGCAGGACCAGGTGACCTTGCGCATGCCGTCGTACTGGTTCTTCATGCGGTCGCCCGCCGCGCCGCAGCTGGGGCACTTGGTATAGGGATTGGCGAAGGCGATGCCGGGCACCGGGCCGCTGCCCATGGGGCGGTGGGCCGTGCCCAGCTGCTCCTGGCGGTCCTGGCGGCCCCTCAGCACGAGGAAGATGACGATGCCCACGACCAGCAGGGCGATGAAACAGCCCAAACCGTTGCCGGAGGACTCGCCTTTCCTGGCGAATCGAACGTTCTGTCCCATCAGGGCGATGGTCTGCATGAAGCACCTCTCAGCCCCAAGCTTAACTCCACTGGCATAATGACTGGCATATGTTCGATGCAACCCCCCTTCCGGCCGCGGGTCCCTGGATCGTCCTGGGCGTCATGTCCGGCACGAGCGCCGACGGCGCGGATGCCGCGCTGATCCAGGTGGATCCCGCGGGCTTCCATGGGGGGAGTCCTTTCCTGGGGTTCCTGGGCCATCATGCGGAACCCTATCCCCCTTCCCTGCGCGCGGGAGTCCTGGCGGCCGCGGCCGACGACCTGGCCCCCTCGGAGCTCTGCATCCTGCAGCGGGAACTGGGCGAGCACCACGCCCTGGCGGCCCACAACTTGGTGCGCGCCACCGGCTTCCAGCCCCACTTCGCCAGCCTCCANNGGGCCAGACGGTCCAGCACCGGCCCGGCCATGGCGCCACCCTGCAGCTGGCGGATCCCTACGTGCTCGCCGAAGCCCTGGCCTGCCCCGTGGTGTGGGATCTGCGGCGCCGGGACATGGCCCTGGGCGGCCAGGGAGCCCCCCTGGTCCCCCTCACCGAACTCTGGCTCCATGGCCGCGCGGCCCCCTGGGCCGCCCTCAACCTGGGGGGCATCGCCAACGCCACCGTGTGGGACGGCGCCGAGGTGCGGGCCTGGGACCTGGGTCCGGCCATGAGCCTCCNNTCGACCCCGGCGGGGCCCGGGCCGACGGGGTTGCCGACACCCGCCTCCTGGAAGCCTGGCTGGCCCATCCGCACTTCCAGATCCCGCCGCCCAAGTCCACGGGGCGGGAGATCTTCGGGGAAGCCTGGCTGGAGCGGGAGGCACCGGCCCTGGAGGCCCTGCCCCTCCAGGACCGCCTGGGCACCCTGGCCGCCTTCACCGCCCAGGCCTGCGCCCGGGAGCTCCACGCCTGGGCCCGTCCCCTGCCGGAGGGCTCACCCCTGTTCCTGTCCGGAGGCGGCGCCCTCCATGGGCGGGTGCGCCGGGAGCTGACGGACCTGCTGCCTGGTCTCGCCGTGCAGGACGATCTCCAGTTTCCCGGCGGCGCGCGGGAGGCCGTGAGCTGGGCCCTGCTCGGCGCCGCCAGCGNNGGTCCCCGGGAACCTTCCTGAAGTGACCGGCGCGCTGCGCGGGGCGATCCTGGGAAGCTGGGTGCCCGGGTGATCACGAGCCGCTGGCTGGACCACCTTCCGCCCTGGCTGGCCTGGGGCGCCATCGCCACCACCGGCGCCTACAGCTGGAACGAGGTGGGCGGCATGGCGATCCCCCTGGTGGCCGCGCTGGTGGTGGAGCGGCGCAACACGTCCCTCTTCCGGTACCGGCGCGTGCTCGAACTCATCGCCCTGACGGTGTTCCTGTTCCTGGTGGTCGCCCGGGCCGGTGTCCTGCCCACGGTACTCAACACGCTGTTCACCCTCTGCGGCGTGCGCCTCTGCCTGCCCCGGGAGATGCCCCAGCGGCGCCAGCTCCTCCTGATGGGCTTCCTGCTCTTCCTCACCACCGCCGTCTCCACCTCCGAGCTGGATTTCCTCCTCTGGTCCGTGCTGTGGTTGGCCGGGGCCGTGCTCTTCCTCCTCCAGGCCAACTGGGAGAAGTCCGCGCTGCTCCGCCCGGGCCCCTTGCAGCCCCCGCCCCTGCGCAAGGTCCCCCTGTGGACCGCCGCGGCCGTGGTCATGGCCGCGGGGTTCTTCGTGGTGCTGCCCCGGCTGCGCCTGGGCGTGCGGAGCCTGCCGCTGGGCGTGCAGAGCATGGCCGGGGTTCCGGCCGGCCTCAGCGGTGTGCTGGACCTCTCCGGCAAGGGCCCCATCCTCGGTTCCTCGGAGGTGGCCGCCCGGATCATCCCCGAGGTGCGCAGCCCCGGGTTCGACGGGTCCTTCTCGCTGCTCCGGGGCGTGGTCCTGGAGGAACTGGACGGCCTGCGCTGGGAGACCTCCCCCGGAACGCCCCACCGGTCCACCGTGGAATGGACCGGGCCCGCGGACCGGAGCCGGGCCTACCGCGCCGAGGTGTGCCTCAGCCCCAACCCCCTGGCCGTCATTCCCCTGCCCTACGGCAATGCGGACCTGGAGCCTCCCCAGGGCGAGATGCTCAGGTCCGGCCCGGGGGCGTCGGTGCGCTGGGCCTTCCCCCTGCGCCGGGTGCTTTCCATCGGCCTTGCCATGACGCCCAGGGACACCGAACCGGAAGCTCCCCCCACGGGCGAGAGGGCCAACTTCCTCGTCCGCGCCGGGGCGGAGACCGACGCCGCCCTGCGCTGGAGCCGCCGGGCCGTACCCGGGGACGAGGCACCCGGCGTGCTCGCGGAGCACCTTTCCCAGCGGCTCCGCACCTTCCGCTACACCCTTGACAATCCTTCCGGCGGGACCGCCAATCCCATGGAGGACTTCCTGGAGCGCACCCGGGCCGGGCACTGCGAATACTTCGCCTCCGCCCTGGCCATCATGCTCCGCCGCCGGGGCGTGCCCGCGCGGGTCGTCAACGGCTACCGCCTGGGCCCCTGGATCCAGGAGGGCGGCTATTTCCTGGTGACCCAGAACGAGGCCCACAGCTGGGTGGAATTCTACGATCCCGACGCCCGGGGCTGGCGGGCCGTGGATCCGACGCCCTCGGCACCGCCCTCCGCCATGGCTTCCGGCTCCTTCGGGGCCGGCCTCGCCCGTCTCGCGGACGCCATGCGGTTCCGCTGGGACCGGTACGTGGTCAGGTTCTCGGACGAGGACCAGGTGGCGGGCCTGGACTGGGCCGGCGCGACCTTCGACCGGCTCCGGGGACGGCGCGGGCCCGGCCCGAAGGCGGCCCTGGGGACCCTGGCGGCCCTGGCCGCCCTGGCGGTGCTGGTGCGCTGGGCAAGACGGGGCCTGCCCTTCCCGGGCCAGGGCCAGCCCGGAAGCCCGGGACGCATCGCCGAACTGCGCCCCCTCATCCGTGCCGTGGNNGGCGCCGCCCCTGCCGGGCGAGACCGTGAGCCGGTGGCTGGAGCGCCTGGGGCAGCTCCGTCCCCAGCGGACCCAGGCCCTGGCCGCGCTGGCCCGGGAGGCGGACGCCGTGGCCTATGGCGGCAAGGGTTCCACCACCCTGGCCCGGCTGGCCAAGGCGGAGGCGAAGCAGTGGCGGAAAAAGGCCTGAACCCCGCTCAGGATTCCCGTTCCAGCATGCCGAACCTGGCCACGATGCGCTTTTCGCCTTCGGTGAAGCGGACCGTGTAGGTGAGCATGTCGCCGCTGCCCGAGGCGGCGGTGATGACGCCGCGGCCGAAGCGGGGGCTGCGCACGCGGGTGCCCTTGGGCCAGCTGCTGGAGGGCGGGAGGGGTTCCGGCGGCGGGGGCGGACCGTCGTCGGAGGCGGGCTCCGGCTCAGGTTCGGGCGTGCGCACGTGGCTGAAGAAGCTGCGGATCCGGCCAAGCTCCTCGGCCACGCTGGCGGCGCCTCCGCCCATGGGGCCGCGCATGGAGGGCATGGCCCCCTGCCCCGAACGGTAGATCTCCGTGCCCCAGCGGATGGGCGTCTCCAGGCCCTCCTCCGGCAGTTCCCGCAGGAAGCGGCTGGGCATGCCCAGCATCTCCTGGCCCATGGCGCGGCGGCGCCGGGCGGCGGTGAGGTACAGCTTGTTCTGGGCGCGGGTGATGGCCACGTAGAACAGGCGGCGCTCCNNCCGTCCTCGGCCTCCCGGGCGTTGCGGTTGGGGAAGACGTCCTCCTCCATGCCGATGAGGAAGACCACCGGGAATTCGAGGCCCTTGGCGCAGTGGATGGTCATGAGCGAGAGGAGGGCGGCCTCCTCCAGCTCGTCCGAATCCGAGGCCAGGGTCACCCGGTCCAGGAACTCCGCCAGGCGCAGTCCCAGGGATTCCGCCTCGGCCGCGGCGGAGATGAACTCCTCCAGGTTGCGCAGGCGGGTCTCGGCCTCCAGGGTGGCCTCCTCCTCCAGCATCCGCACGTAGCCCGACTCGACCATCACCCAGCGCACCAGGGCCGACAGGCCCAGGGCCTTGGCTTCCACCGAGGCCTGCCGGAACAGGTCCAGGTACCGCACCAGCTCGCGCTGGGCCCGCCCCTTGATCTCGCCGGAGCGCAGCAGGATGGCCGCCCCTTCCAGGGCCGTGCCGCCCTCGGGGATGGCCGCCTCGATGCGCCCCAGGGTCATGGCCCCCACGCCCCGGGACGGGGAGTTGACGGACCGCCTGAAGCTCACCAGGTCGAAGGGATTGCACACGAGGCGCAGGTAGGCCAGCAGGTCCTTGACCTCCTGGCGTTCGTAGAACTTCACACCGCCCACCAGCTTGTAGGGGATGTTCTCGGCCCGGAGCGCCTCTTCCATCTGGCGGGACTGCCAGTTGGCCCGGTAGAGCACCGCCATGCGCATGCCCGGGAAGCGCATGCGCTCCTGGCGCAGGCGGGCCACGACGTATTCCGCCTCCTGGCGGCCCTCGTCGAGGAGCTTGAAGGTGATGAGCTCCCCGGTGCCAAGGTCGGTCCACAGCGTCTTGCCCAG
>DBME01000012.1:7385-14869 GCA_002298155.1 Holophagaceae bacterium UBA706
CGGTAGTTCTGCTCCAGCTTGATCTGCACCGCCTCGGGGAAGTCCCGCTGGAAGTCCAGGATGTTGCGGATGTCGGCCCCTCGCCAGCCGTAGATCGACTGATCTTCATCTCCTACAACACATAGGTTGTGATGGTTCCGGGCCAGATGCTGAATGAGGAGGTACTGCGCCCTGTTGGTGTCCTGATATTCGTCCACCAGCACGTACCTGAACCGTTCCGCGTAGACCGCCTGCATCGCCGGGTCCCGGAAGAGCCGTTCCGTGTGCAGGAGCAGGTCGTCGAAATCGCAGGCCTTGTGCTGCTTGAGGCCCTGCTGGTAGCCCTTGTAGGCGTCCAGGACCTTGCGGGTCCAGGGGTCCAGGGCCTCCTCCACGGCCTCCTCGGGGAGCAGGCAGCGGTTCTTGAAATCGGAGATGACCTCCAGGACCTTCTTGGGGTGGAACTGCTTCTCGGGCAGCTTCAGGTCGGTGAGCACCTGCTTGACCAGGCTCCGCTGGTCCGAGGGGTCGAAGATCACGAAATCGCGGCCCACGGGGGTTCGGTCGCCCTCCCGCCGGAGGATCCGGGTGCAGAAGCTGTGGAAGGTGCTGACCCACAGCTGGTCGGCGGGCACGGACACCATGCGCTGGACACGCTCGGCCATCTCACCGGCTGCCTTGTTGGTGAAGGTCATGGCCAGGATGGAGGAGGGACGGACCCCCACCTCCTCGATGAGCCAGGCGATGCGGCGGGTGATCACCGTGGTCTTGCCGGACCCCGCCCCGGCGAGGATCAGCAGGGGACCCTCCACGTGGGTGACGGCTTCCTTCTGGGGTTCGTTGAGATTGCGCAGGAGAGGGTGATCGGTCGCGGGGTCGGGCATCCTTCGAGTCTACCAACCAAGCCCCGGGGGTCAGACCTTGAACTTGCCCATGAGCTCTGCCAGGGTCTCGGCCACGTGGGCCAGATCCTCGGAGGTCCGTGCCACCTCGTGGACCGTGGCGGACATCTGGGCCACCCCAGCGGCGTTCTCGGCGGTCTGGCGGGCGTCCTGGTCCACCTGCCCCGCCACCTCCACGGAGGTGCGGGCCTGCTCCTCGGTGGCTGCGTTGATCTCCGCCATCATGCTGGAGAAGCCCACGATGAACTCGCGGATGGTCTCGAGGGAGGCCACCGAGCCCACGACGGTCTCCCGGCCCGTCTTCACGGCGCCCTGGGCCTCCTCCACAAGGAGCGAAATCTCCCGGGCGGAAACCGCGGAGCGCTCCGCCAGCTTGCGGATCTCCTCGGCCACCACGGCGAAGCCCTTGCCCATGGTGCCGGCCTTGGCGGCCTCGATGGCGGCGTTGAGGGAAAGGAGGTTGGTCTGCCGGGCGATGTCCTGGATCACCTGGATGGCCTTGATGATCTGGCCCGTGGCCTGGGAGATGGCCTCCATGGACGCGGCCGTGGCCGTGCCGGCCCGGTTCCCCTCCTCCGTGGCCGTCACCGCCGCGCGGGCCTGCCCCTCCGCGGAGCGGACGCGGGCCGACACCTGCTCGATGGAGGCCGAGAATTCCGTGATGGCCGCCGCCACCCGCTCGGACCGCGCCTTCTGGGCGTGGGTGTTCTCGGAGAGGGAGTTGGCGGTGGCCGACAGCTCCTGGGCGGAGGCCGAGAGTTCCGTGGAGCCGCTGGCGATGCGGGCGGATTCCGCGGTGACCCGGCCGAGGACGCTCTTGAGTTCGCCCTCCATGGTGCGGATCGAGCCGAGGATGCTGGCCTCCGCCCCGGCTCCCACCGTCACCGGCACCGTCAGGTCGCCCTGGGCGATGCGGCCCACCACCGTGGAGGCATAGGCGGGTTCCCCACCCACCTGGCTGAAGATGCTCCTGTGAAGGCGCCGGCCCAGGACCAGGCCACCCACGAGGGTGACGAGGCCCACGGCCAGGCTCAGGAGCACGGCCGAATCCCGGGCCGTGTCGAATTCCGCATCGCCGGCCTTGGCCCGGGCCACGGCGAGGGTGCCCAGCTTGGCCATGGGAGCCCGCAGGTTCTCCACGAGCTTGTCGCTGGTATCGTCGAGGGAAATGACCTCCGGACTGAAATCGTTGGCCTTGCGCGGCGTCAGTTCGTGCATGACCTTCGACTGGAAGTGCGCGTCCAGCGCGGCCACCGCCGCGCGCCCCTGCGCGCAGAGCGCCACTTCCTCGGGATCATCGATGCTCTTTTCGATGGCCTCGAGGTCCTTGAGCACGCCGTCGCGCTTCTCGGCCCAGCTGCCGGGGGCCTTGGCCAGGTCCCGGTTGATGACCGTGTCGGCCAGCACCTGGTACAGGACCGCGCCCCCCGCGGCGCTGCGGTTGGCGAGCGTCGCCACCTGGGCGCTGACGGCGCCCCGGTCCTGGATCCTGCCAAGCGTCCTCAACGTCGTCACCGCCAGTCCCGCGTTGATGGCCATGCCGGCCAGGATGATCCCGGTGGTGAGGACGATCTGCTGCTTGAGGGTCATGGCCATGAGCTATCTCCGGGGCGTCCACATCGGGTGTTCGAAGCTGAGGTACAGGAAGACCGCCTTGTCCCCCTTGCTGGGGCCGACCCCGATGGGGAAGGCGATGCCGGGGACGATCTGGAGGCCGTTCTTGAAATTGATGGCGAAGCGCGCACCGGGGCTGACGTAGAAGGCGTCCACGCGGGTCTTGAGGCCGGGGCCGGCCACGGCCTCGCCGCTGGAGAAGGCGAATTCGAGCATCGCGTTGACGTTGGGATGGGCCAGCCAGATGAAGCTCTGGCCCATGTTCCAGGCGGTGAGGTCGGCCTTCTCGCCCGCGGCGTTGCGCGCCCCGGGCGTCCAGGTGGCGCCCAGGTTCCAGTGGGTGACGAAGGTCTCGGTGAGCACGACGCTCACCGGCAGGAGCACCTGGTAGCCCATGGCACCGTTGCCCCGGGCCTGCTTCTCGTCGCCCGTGGGGAGGATCAGGGAGAACCGGGGGGCGATGGCCACCGCCGCCTCGCCGTCGCCCAGGAGCTGGTACCGGTAGTTGAGAAGCACGTCCCCCAGGGCGCTCCGCCCGTCCGGGGACGCGCCGGTGCGCTGGACCGGGACGGTGTAGCTGAGCTGGTGGGTGATGCCGGGGACGGGCCACTCCTGGGTGAAGGTGTAGAGCCAGTCCTTGGTGACGGTGTTGCGCATGTAGGTGTTGATGTGCTGCACCACGCCGGGTTCCTGGTTGTAGGCCTCCTCCACCAGGAAGGAGTTGTCCTGGATGGGCCCGGGTTCCTGGGCGCGCAGGGGCGCGGCCGCGGCAAGGGTCAGCAGAACACCCCAGGTGGTGAGATTATTCATTTATTCCTCCTGGCCCAGGCATGGGTCACTGTCATCGAATCGGACGAAACCGCCGGGTGGATGAATTTCCTTCGGCCCCGGCTACCATGGGATGTCCCGGCTCGCATGGCGGAAGGGCAGACGCAGCGGACTTAAAATCCGCCGGCCGCAAGGTCATCTGGGTTCAAATCCCAGTGCGAGCACCAGGGACTGCAACTGTACGGTCAGGAAAATACCGTTCTGTACCCTTTACCGCGGCGTGCGGGGGGACGATCCTGGATCGCCAACCGCCCAGGGGATACCCCTGTTCCAACCGTCACGATCCGGAGGTGCCATGCGATTCCTGCGTTCCCTGCGATCCGCCGCCTTCCTGGGCGGATTCGCCGCCCTCTTCCTGCTGATGTCCTGCGGAGGTCATGGTTCCGATACCTCCACCACCACCGCCGGCAACCTCAACCTGACCATCACGGATGCGCCTTCGGACAACTGGCAGCAGGTCACCGTGGTCCTGAAGTCCGCCAGCCTGCGCAACCAGGCCGACCAGTCCTGGACCCAGGTGTGGACCGCCGACCCCGCCACCCCCAATGCGGGCGTGGTGAACCTCGTCGACCTCAACAGCGTCGCCGACCTCCTGGGCAAGGCCACGGTGCCCGCCGGGACCTACGACCGCCTCCAGCTGGTCATCGACCCCGACCCCGCCACCATGACCCTCGTGGATGACGGCGGGAACACCATCCCTCCGGCCGACATCACCGTCATCGACCCCAGCGGCAAGGGGCAGATCAACGTGGTCATCGACCCGGCCCTCCAGATCGTGGCCGGCGGCACCGCGAGCCTGCAGGCCGACTTCGACCTGGCCCACCCGCTGTCCATCGTCCAGGAGACGGTGGGCGGGGTGCAGAAGGTGGTCCTCAACCTCCAGGTGCGCCACAAGGCGATGCCAAGGCGCGTGCAGGACCTGCAGTTCGCCCGCAAGCTGGGCCAGGTTACCGCCGCCACCGCCACGGGCTTCACCCTCACCGACACCCGGGGCGCGACCTTCACCTACCTCGTGGACACCGGCACCATCTTCTGGGACGCCGATGCCAAGGCCGCGGGCACCCTGGCGGGTCTCGTGGTGGGCAAGTACGCCCTGGTGGCTTCCAACCTCAACGCCGACGGCTCCCTGTACGTCCGGCGGGTGTGGTATGCCGATGCCGCCGCAACCTTGCCGGCCTGGTCTCCCGAGGGCCTGGTCCGACGCGTGAATGTGAGCTCCAACTCCTTCAGCATCTACAACAAACAGATCACGAGCGACATGCACCACCACCACTGGAACATGCAGGTGGTGAAGGTGGACGCCAACACCGTGTGGACCTTCCACACCACCGTGGCCATGGGAACGGGCACCGGTCTCCTCACGAAGATCTGGCGCGGCTGCCGGGTGGATGTCCAGCTGGACGCCACCGGGACCACGGCCACCAGCGTGAACGTCAACAACGCGCATGACGAGGGGTTCATCACGTCCGCCACCGCCACGGGCGTCACCTTCGGTTGGCCCGGCCGGGCCCACCGGTCCGACGGCGTCACCTTCGGCCAGGATGACATGGGCGGCCGCACCTGGACCTACTACCAGAACGCTGCGGACACCGCCAACGCGTTCTCCTGGTGGTACTTCGGCCTTCCTTCCGGCGCCTCGGCCACCGTGCAGGACCTGGTGGACACCATCGGCGCGGCCCAGGCCGCCCACCTCCCCCCCACCGGGTACTGCAACCTCTACTGGGACACCGTCTCCGGCGGCTGGCAGGCCTACCAGCTGATCCTCGCCCCCGAGCGGCTCGGCATGGCGGCCATCACCACGGGCTACGCCGACTCGGCCACGGCGGGCCAGGGCACCATGGGCATCACCTACCTGAGCCCCTCCGCCTTGACGCCGACCTTCACGGACATGACGGTGACGCTGGACTTCGCCGGTGACCTGCAGACGGTGGTGGAAGCCGTCACCTGGAACAGTTCCACGCGCCTGCTCACGTTCGAGGTGCCGGTGGATCACAGCCAGTGGGCCACCCTCCTGGTGCCTCCGGCCAGCGGCACCCAGAGCGCCGCGCGCATCTGGGTCAGGCCGGTGAAGAATGGGACCGCGTTCGACTGGCATGCCTACAACGTCGAGCTCTTCCGGGTCCAATAGCCGCGGAACGAGGGTCATCGAAGGACGGGGGAATTCCGGTTCCCCCGTCCTTTCGCATGGGGCGGTCAGACCATGGCGGCCACGGCCTGCTGGAGCTCCTCGGGGGTGTAGGCGGTGAAGCCCAGGCGGGTCCGGGCCATGTCGCGGCCTTCGAGGTCGTAGTAGGCGCCGCGGCGCAGCTTCATGCCGCGCACCACGCAGACCCGGACCCAGATGGTGAAACGGGCCGGATCGGCGAAGATGCCCTGCCCTTTGAGCCACAGGGCNNAGCCGTGGCGCCTACCTCCTTGTCGAAGGCCAGGGAGGCGCCGAGGGTATGCTCCAGGGCGTCGGCCAGGGCTTCGCGGCGGATCTGGGCGGCCTTGCGGACCCGGCTGATCTGGCGCTGGATCTCGCCATCCGCGAAGAGCTCGGAAAGCGCCCACTCCTGGGCGGGGTCCCCCTGCCAGTCGGCCCTCTGGCGGGCCTTGGCCAGGAGGTCCGCCACGGGGCCGGGGACCGCGCAATAGGAGGCGCGCACGCCGGGAGCCAGGATCCGGGAGAGGCTGCCCACATAGACCACCTGCCCCGGGTCCAGGGCGGCCAGGGGCCGCGGGGGGCCGTCGGTTTCCCGCAGGTAGTCGTACTCGGGGTCCAGTTCGAGGATGGGGATCCGCAGGCGGCGGGAGATCTCCAGGATCCGGAGCTTGCGGTCCAGGGCCAGGGGTGCGCCGGTGGGGAAATGGCACTGGGGCGTGAGCACCAGCAGCCCCAAGGGCACGCGGGCACCCAGGGCCTCCAGGGCCTCGGGATCCACACCCTGCCCGTCCACGGGGAGGCCATGGAGGGTCATGGGGCAGGCCTGGCGCAGGATGTCCCAGACCATGGGGTTGCCCGGATTCTCCACCGCCACGTGGCCCCCGCCGGCGCCCAGCAGGGCCTGGGCCACCAGGGTCACGGCCATGGCGGTGCTGTTCAGCACGAGGATCTGGTCGGGATCCGTCACCACGCCCCGCCGGGTGGCCAAGTGGGCCGATAGGGCCTCCCGGAGGCGCGGCAGCCCCTTGAAGTCGCCTGCCCTGAGAAGTTCGGGCCCCCGCAGGCGGAGGCCCCGGCTGTGGGCCTGGGCCATGGCGGCCGCGGGGGCGAGGCGGGCATCCGCCAGGCCTTCCGTGAGGTCCATGGCGAAGGTCCCGTCACTGGTGCTGGTGGCCAGGGAGGCGGGGATGTCGAAGCCCGGCCTGGCCGCAAGCCCTGTCCCCAGGGCGCCGGAATCCCCGTTGGCGGTCGCCCCGGGAAGGGGATCCGACACGAAGAACCCGCTCCGGGGCCGAGCCGTGACCCACCCCTGGTTCTCCAGCTCCCGCAGGGCCGAGATCACCGTGTTGGGGTGCACCCCCAGCCCCTGGGCCAGGGGCCGGATGCCGGGCAGGACCTCGCCCGGGCGGATGATCCCCGCCACCATGGCTCCATGAAGGGCTTCGGCCACCCGGCCATAAAGGGCGCCCCCACCTGCAAGCGACGGGCGACCCAGCCGGATGAAAAAATCGTTGGCGCGCATGGCATCCCGCCCAGGCTCCCATTCCACGCCCCGCCTGTTCCCCTGTCAAGGTGCCTGGGACCGAAGAGGAACTGAAATTCCAGGGCCGCTGGCGTATCATATTCCTCCCGCCCCACCCCAGGAGTTCTGATGGACGCCCTTGAAGCCCTCAATACCCGACGGAGCATCCGCGCCTTCACGCCCAGGCCCGTAAGTCTGGACCTCGTGCGGGAGCTCATCCGGGCGGCCATGCACGCGCCCTCCGCGGGGAATGAGCAGCCCTGGCATTTCCTGATCATCACGGACCGGGAGATCCTCGAGAAGATCCCCGACTTCCACCCCTACGCCGGCATGCTCTCCGAGGCCCCCGTGGCCGTGCTCGTCTGCGGCGACACCCGCCAGGAGAAGCACCCTGGCATGTGGGTCCAGGACTGCGCCGCCGCCACCCAGAACCTCCTCCTGGCCGCCCACGCCAAGGGCCTGGGCGCCGTGTGGGTGGGCATCCACCCCCGCG
>DBME01000340.1 GCA_002298155.1 Holophagaceae bacterium UBA706
CGGAGCGGCTCCTGGTTGTGGGTGGCAGGCGCCTTCGGTCTGGCGGGGTTCGCCGCGGCCTGGCTCCTGCGGCGGCGGCCCTCGGCGCCGGCGCCCCTGGGGCCGGAGGATCCCAAGCAGCTGGAACCCTACCGCCTGGACCGGCTCCTGGGCAGCGGCGGCTTCGCCAACACCTACCTGGCCCATCACGAGGGCACGGGCCGGCCCGTGGCCCTGAAGCTCCTGCACGCCTACCGCCGGGACGACCCGGAATTCCTGGCGCGGTTCCACCAGGAGGTGAAGCTGGGGCGGNNGGACCACCCCAACGTCGTGCGGCTCCTGGATGCCAGCCTGGACACCAGCGTCCCCTGGCTGGTCACGGAATTCGTCGACGGTGAGCGCCTGGACCGGCGCCTGGCGGCGAAGGGCCGGCTGCCCCTGCCGGAGGTGCTGCGCATCGCCCGCCAGATCGCGGACGCCATGGCCCACGCCCACGCCCAGGGCATCGTCCACCGCGACCTCAAGCCCGCCAACGTGATGCTCGAAGCCGGCCAGGTGAAGGTGCTGGATTTCGGCATCGCCAGGATCATGGACTCCGACACCCTCACGACGACCTATACCTTCCTGGGCACGCCGCGCTACGCGGCGCCCGAGGCCCAGCTGAAGACGAAGGTGGGGCCGGCGGCGGACCGGTACGCCTTCGGGGTGATGGTCTTCGAGCTGCTGGCGGGGGATCTCCCCTTCCACGGCGAGACCCCCTTCGCCGTGCTGGACCAGCACCGTTCGGCCCCCCTGCCGGACCTGGCGGCCCTGGCCCCGGACGCGCCTCCGGCCCTCATCGACCTGGTCCAGCGCCTGTGCCGCAAGGACCCCGCCGAGCGCCCCGAGGACGAGGAGATCCTGCGGATCCTGGACGGCCTCACGCCCCGTCCATAGCCTCCCGCACCCGGTCCCCCAGCTCCTTGAGGGTGAAGGGCTTCTGGATGAAGGGCGCGCCCTCCTCCAGCACGGCGCGGTCCTCGCTCACGCCGGCGGCGTAGCCGGACATGTAGAGCTGGCGCATCTCGGGGTGGCTGGCCTGGAGGGCCCGGGCCAGGTCCCGGCCGTTCATCTCGGGCAGGACCACGTCGGACAGGAGCAGGTCGATGACCCCGGGCATGGACTCGGCGATGCGGATGGCCTCGCCGGGGGCGGCGGCGGTGAGGACGGTGTAGCCGGACTGGCGCAGGAGGTTCGCGGCCACGTCGAGGATGGCGGGCTCGTCCTCCACCACCAGGATGGTGCGGTCCCCCCCGTGGTGCGGACGGAGCGTGGCCTCGGTCCTCGCGGGCTCGGGCTGGGCGAAGTCGCGGGGCAGGTAGAGGTTGAAGGTGGTGCCCTTGCCGGGCTCGCTGAGGACCTGGATCCAGCCGCGGTTCTGCTTGACGATGCCGTAGATGGTGGTGAGGCCCAGGCCGGTGCCCTTGCCGACCTCCTTGGTGGTGAAGAACGGCTCGAAGACCATCTTGCGGGTGGCCTCGTCCATGCCGCGGCCGTCGTCGGTGACCCGCAGCTGCACGTAGTCGCCGGGGCAGAGGCCGGGGCGTTCGGCGCAGAAGGCGTCGCCCAGGCGCGCGTTGCGGGTCTCGATGGTGATGGTGCCTACGCCGTCGATGGCGTCCCGGGCGTTCACGCAGAGGTTGGCCAGGGCCTGGTCGATCTGGGTGGGGTCCACGCGCACGGACCACAGGTCGGCGCCGGGGATCCAGGTGAGGGTGATGTTCTCGCCGATGAGGCGCTGGAGCATCTTGAGCATGTCCTCCACGGTGCCGTTGAGGTCCAGCACCCGGGGGGCGATGGTCTGGCGCCGGGCGAAGGCCAGGAGCTGGCTGGTGAGCTTCGCGGAGCGGTTGGCGGCCTTCTGGATCTCCTGCAGGGGGCCGTAGGCCTTGTGGCCCGGCTCCACCTGCATGAGGAGGAGGTCGCTGAGGCCCAGGATCACGCAGAGCATGTTGTTGAAGTCGTGGGCCACGCCGCCGGCCAGTCTGCCGACGGATTCCATCTTCTGGGCCTGGAGCAGCTGGGCCTGGAGGCTGGCCCGGTTGGCTTCCGCCTGGCGGGCTTCGGTGATGTCCCGGACGATGGCCAGCGCCTGGTCGCCGGTGGCGGGCACCATGCGGGTCTCGAAGTGGCGGGTCATGCCGTCGAAGGGCAGGGTGTAGGTGAAGGGCGCGGTGACCCCGTGGCGCCGGATGTCGTCGATGTGGGCCAGGGTGAGGTTCGCCACCTCCGGGGGCAGGAGGTGCCGGATGTTCTGCCCCAGGAAGACCTCCGGCGGCTGCGCCAGGAGCTGGGCCTGGGGGGCGTGGTAGTCCAGGAAGGTGCCGTCGTGGTCGAAGGTGAACATGAGGTCGGGGATGGCCGCCAGGAGCGCGCGCACCCGGGCTTCGCTCTGGGTGAGGCGGTCCTCGGCCAGCTTCAGGGTGGTGATGTCGATGTGGGACACCAGCACCGTGCCCGGGCGGCCCTGGAAGGGCAGGACGCGCATGGTGAACCACCGGCGTTCCTGGGGGGAATGGCAGGTGTACTCCATTTCGAAGGATTCCAGGGTGCCGTCCTGGACCCCCCGGATGCCCTCGAAGGCTTCCTTGGACGAGGGCGCCCCCCCCTGGGGGGTGCAGCAGCACTGGAAATAGTTCGCGCCCGGGCCCCAGCCATCGATGGCGCCGGCGCCGTTGGCGCGGGCGAACCGCACCCAGGCCTCGTTGACGTCCAGGATGATCCCGCCCTCGCCCACCACCGCCAGATGGGCGTCGGTGGAATCCAGGACGCGGCGGGCGAAATCCTCGCTCTTGCGGAGCTCCTGGGTGCGCACTTCCAGCAGGTCCTGGGCGCGCAGGAGGGCGCGCTCCCGCCTTGCGCGGGCGCAGAGCTCGATCAGGTACTGCTCCTCGAAGGGCTTGCGCAGGTAGTCGGCCGCGCCCCGCTTCATCCATTCCATGGCCAGGGCGGGGCCGGGGTCGGTGGTCATCATCACGCAGACGCAGCCGGGGCGCTGGGCCTGGAACAGGTCCAGGAGCGTGTCGCCCAGGCCGTCGGGGAGGTGGTAGTCCAGCACGGCCACGTCGAAGGCGGTGCGTTCGAAGGCCTGGGTGGCCTCCATCACCGAGCCCGCCACCGCGGCCTCGTAGCCGTTGGCCTGGAAGACGCGCTTGAGCATGCCCGCGAGGGTGCGGCTGTCCTCCACGATGAGGACCCGGGGCAGGACGGTGGACTTCCGCCCCTGCAGCACCGCCAGGACCTGCTCCGTGAACCGGTGGGGGTCCACGGGGGAGGGCACGAAGCCCGCGGCGCCCAGTTCCGAGGCGATGCGGTCGGGTTCGTCCCCGGAATAGGTGGCGGACACGACCAGCAGGGGCACCTGGTTGAAGGCCGGGAACTCCGGCGAGCGCAGGAGCCTGCAGAAGCGCCAGCCGTCGATGCCCGGCATGTAGAGGTCCGTGACGATGATGCTGGGGGGCTGGCTGGGATCCATGGCCGCCAGGGCCGCCTCGGCGCCCTCGTAGCCCCGCACCTCGAGCCCCTCGCGCGCCAGGAGCCGGGCCTGGAAGTTCCGCTGGACCGCGTCATCGTTCACCACGATGGCGACCGGGGCCGGGGAAGCGGTTTCTGCCATTGCGTTGCCTTCNNTTCCGTTGGGTGGAGGGAGCAGCGGGATGGAGCGGAATGTCCTGGTGCGAGAGTGGGAAAATCGTGAAGCAGTTTTGAGGATAGGTAAAGTAAATTTCCGTTAATCAGAAGGCGGTTTGGTTAAATATCGCAAGTTTTGAATATTACAAACACCGCCCCGGGTCCCCTGGCGGGGGACCCGGGGCCAGGGGCCGGGGCCGCTCAGTCCAGTTCGGGGTACAGGGACCGGATGCGGTCCGCGTAGGCCTCGTTCACCGCCCGGCGGCGCACCTTGAGGGAGGGCGTGAGCAGCCCGCTTTCGGGCGTGAGCTCGCGCTCCAGCAGGGCGATGCGGCGCACCTGCTCGTACTTGGAGAACTTCTGGTTGATCCGCTCCACGCGCTGCATGACCTTGGCCCGGGCCTCGGGCCTGCCGGCGAGGTCGGCGTCGGAGGTGTAGGGGAGCTTCTTGTAGTCGGCCCAGCGGCGCAGGGCGGCGAAGTTGGGCACGATCAGGGCGGTGATGTAGTTGCGCCCGTCGCCCACCACCACGGCCTGCTCGATGTACTTGTCGGCGCGCAGGGCGTTCTCCAGGGGCTGGGGGGCGACGTTCTTGCCGCCGGAGGTCACGAGGATCTCCTTCTTGCGGTCGGTGATGCGCACGCGGCCCGCGGCGTCCATCTCGCCGATGTCGCCGGTGTGGAAGTAGCCCTCCTCGTCCATGACCTCCCGGGTGGCCTCCTCGTCGTTCCAGTAGCCCAGCATGACGTTGGGGCCCCGGCAGAGGATCTCGCCGTCGTCGGCGATGCGCAGGAAGGGCTTGCCCTCCCATTCGTCCAGGATGGGGCGCCCCACGGAGCCGGGCACCATCTCGCCCCGGCGGTTGATGGTGAGCAGGGGGCTGGTCTCCGTGAGGCCGTAGCCCTCGAAGAGCGGGATCCCCGCGGCCCAGAAGAACTCCAGGATGCGCGGGTGGATGGCGGCGCCTCCCACGGCGGCCATGGCCAGGCGCCCTCCCAGGCGCTTGCGCACCTTGCCGAAGACCAGGGCGTCGGCCAGGATCCGGCCCAGCCGCAGGTGGAGGGGCAGGGGCTGGTCGCGGTAGCCGTAGGCCGCCAGGCGCCGGCCCAGGGCCGTCATCCAGTGGAAGATGAGCTGTACGGGCAGGCCCCCCGCGGCCACGTTCTCGCGGACTTTGGCATAGAACTTCTCGAAGATCCGCGGCACGGCCAGGAGCACCTCGGGCCGGACCTCCAGCAGGTCCCGGGCCACGGTCTGGAGGCTCTCGGCGTAGTAGATGGAGATGCCCGCGTGGAACATCGTGTAGTGCCCGCCCATGCGCTCGAAGATGTGGGANNGACAGGGGCAGGATGCTCAGGCAGCACTGGCCCGGGGCCACCTCGATGGCCGTGAGGGCGTGCTGGATGTTCTGGGTCACGCCGCCGTGGCTGAGCATGGTGCCCTTGGGGTCGCCGGTGGTGCC
>DBME01000149.1:0-428 GCA_002298155.1 Holophagaceae bacterium UBA706
CGAACCAAGGGCCCGTGGAGTCGCCTCCACGGGCCCTTGGTGCATGGAAGGTGATCAGGCCTTGACGCCCCAATCCAGGATGACCTTCCCGGACTGGCCGCTGCCCATCGCCTCGAATCCCAATCGGAAATCCTCGATGGGGAAGTGGTGGGTGATGATCGGGTTGATGTCCAGGCCGCCCTGGATCATGGCGGCCATCTTGTACCAGGTCTCGANNNNTTGAAGATCACCTTGCCCCAGTCCACGGCCACGTCCTCGCCGAAGATCCCCAGCATGGCGATGCGCCCGCCGTTGGCCATGGTCTCGATCATGCCCTTGAAGGCGTTGCCGTTGCCGCTCATTTCCATGCCCACGTCGAAGCCCTCGGTCATGCCCAGGTCGTGCATGACGTCGGCGAGCTTCTCGCGGCTCACGTCCACCGCGCGGGT
>DBME01000149.1:465-20526 GCA_002298155.1 Holophagaceae bacterium UBA706
CGGCCATGATGCCGATGGGGCCGGCGCCGGTGATGAGGACGTCCTCGCCCACCATGTCGAAGCTCAGCGCCGTGTGGGCCGCGTTGCCGTATGGATCGAAGATCGAGGCCAGGTCATCGGAGATGCCGTCGGGAACCTTGAACAGGTTGAAGGCGGGCAGCGACAGGTATTCCGCGAAGGAGCCGGGGCGGTTGACGCCCACGCCCCGGGTGTTGGGGCACAGGTGGCGCTTGCCGGCGCGGCAGTTGCGGCAGTGGCCGCAGACGATGTGGCCTTCGCCCGAGACGCGGTCGCCCACCTTGTAGCCTTCGACCTCGTCGCCCACCTTCTCGATGACGCCCACGTACTCGTGGCCCACGGTCATGGGCACGGGAATGGTCTTCTGGCTCCAGGCGTCCCAGTTCCAGATGTGCATGTCCGTGCCGCAGATGGCGGACTTGTGGATGCGGATCAGCACGTCGTTGGGGCCGATCTCGGGGATGGGGACATCCTCCATCCAGAGCCCGGGCTCGCGCTTGCTCTTCACCAATGCCTTCATGAGCTGCCTCCTAGGGGAAAGGGCTACTGGATGACGCCCAGGGCGCGGCCGACCTTGGCGAAGGCGGCGATGGCCACGTCCAGGTCCTCGCGGGTGTGGCCGGCGGACATCTGGGTGCGGATGCGGGCCTGGCCCTTGGGGACCACGGGGAAGAAGAAGCCGATGACGTAGACTCCTTCCTCCAGGAGCCGCGAGGCGAATTCCTGGGCCAGCGGGGCGTCGTAGAACATCACCGGGATGATGGGGTGCTCGCCGGGCAGGAGCTTGAAGCCCAGCTTGCCCATCTCGGTGCGGAAGTGCAGCGCGTTGGCCCGCACCTGCTTGCGCAGGCCGTCGCCTTCCTTGAGCATCTGCAGAACGCGCAGGCTCGTGGCGGCGATGGAGGGGGCCAGGGTGTTGGAGAAGAGGTAGGGACGGGACTTCTGCCGGAGCCAGTCGATCACTTCCTTGGAGCTGGAGATGTAGCCGCCCGAGGCGCCGCCCAGGGCCTTGCCCAGGGTGCCGGTGATGATGTCCACCCGGCCCATGACGCCGTGGTGTTCGTGGGTGCCCCTGCCCTTTTCGCCGATGAAGCCAACGGCGTGGCTGTCGTCCACCATGACCATGGCGCCGTACTTCTCGGCCAGGTCGCAGATGGCGGGCAGGTTGGCCAGGTAGCCGTCCATGCTGAAGACGCCGTCGGTGACCACCAGCTTGAAGCGGGCGTTGGAGGCTTCCTGCAGCCGGGCTTCCAGGTCCGCCATGTCATTGTTGTTGTAGCGGAAGCGCTGGGCTTTGCAGAGGCGGATCCCGTCGATGAGGGAGGCGTGGTTCAGGGCGTCAGAGATGATGGCGTCCTCTTCCGTGAGCAGGGGCTCGAACACGCCGCCATTGGCGTCGAAGCAGCTGGAGTACAGCTGGGTGTCCTCCATGCCCAGGAAGTCGGAGATCTGGGCTTCCAGTTCCTTGTGGATGTCCTGGGTGCCGCAGATGAAGCGGACGCTGCTCAGGCCGAAGCCGCGCTTGTCCAGGCCTTCCTTGGCGGCCTTCACCAGCTCGGGGTGGTTGGAGAGGCCCAGGTAGTTGTTGGCGCAAAGGTTGATCACCTTCTTGCCATTGGCCTCCACCCACGACCCCTGGGGGGACGTCATGATGCGCTCGCTCTTGTAGAGCCCCTGCTCCCGGAGCTTGCGCGTTTCTTCTGCCAGATGGTTAAGAAAGAGCTTGTTCACGTTGGACCCCTTTTCGGCTCGGCCATTATAGGATGAAGGTTTCGTGAGACTAGTCACGTCCTGGGTTGGCTAATAGAATTACGGGCAAAGGTGCCACCCATGCGAATTCTCCTGGTCGTCCCCATCCTCGCTTTCGCCCTGGCCTGCGGTTCCAGCCGCCTTTCCCGGCGGGAGGCCGAGAACGATATCAAGAAGGACTACCCCGTCCGGGTGTCCGTGAGCATTCCCCAGACCGCCTCGGCCATCAAGGGCTCCCCCGAGCACGCTAAGCTCGTGGCCCTGCAGGAGGCCGTGACCCCCGGCGGCATGTTCCTGGCGACCCGCACCACCGAAGGGGACCGGGAGGTCTTCGCCTTCAAGCCCGGGCCCTCCGCCCCCAAGGACGCCACCCCCACGGCCAAGGGCTACCAGCTCCCCGCCGCCGAGGCCACCTTCGTGCGGGCCCTGCGCATCGACGTGAACGGCAACGAGGCCCGCGTGACCTACCTGATCCGCCTGGTGAACCCCACCCCCTGGTTCGGGATCTTCAAGACCCTCCACCCCGGGGTCCACCCCGGCGAGACCAAGGAACGCCACGCCGCCTACCGCAAGGAAGGCCGTTCCTGGGTGCTCCAGGACACCGACGAGACCCTGAAGAAGGCCCAATAGCCCGGAAACTCAGGTAATATCAAAGTTTCGCGAAACCTGCCGCCCCGGGGGACCCCATGCACCATGAACGCATCGCCATCCTCGACTACGGTTCCCAGTACACGCGCCTGATCACCCGCAGGTTGAGGGAACTGGGCGCATTCGGCCTGGTGTACGGCCCGGGCGCCACCGCCCAGGAGATCGGCGGCCCCGACCTGAAGGGCGTCATCCTCTCCGGCGGCCCCAATTCCGTCATGGAAGCCGGCGCCCCGGACCTGGACCCCGCCATCATGGCCCTGGGGGTCCCCATCCTGGGGATCTGCTATGGCCAGCAGCTCCTGGCCCGGAACCTGGGTGGCGTCCTCCACCGGTCGAGCCGGCGCGAATACGGCAAGGCCATGGTCCGCATCTCGGACCCCGAGGCCCTGCTCACCCAGGGCATGGAGAACGAGCAGCAGGTTTGGATGAGCCACGGCGACCACGTGGAGAAGGCCCCCGAGGGCTTCAAGGTCACCGCCCACACCCGGGGCGTCCCCGTGGCGGCCATGGAGGACCGGGGCCGGCGCATCTACGGCATCCAGTTCCACCCCGAGGTGACCCACACCACCCACGGTTCCAAGGTCCTCCTGAACTTCCTGCACGTGTGCGGCATGAAGCTGGACTGGAACACGGGCCAGTTCATCGAGGAGAAGACCAAGGCCATCCGCAAGCAGGTCGGCAAGGGCCGCGTGGTGCTGGGCCTGTCCGGCGGCGTGGACTCCTCCGTGGCCGCCCTGCTCCTGCACAAGGCCATCGGCAAGCAGCTGACCTGCGTGTTCGTGGACACGGGCGTCATGCGCAAGGACGAGATGCTCCAGGTGCAGGAGGCCTTCGCGCCCTTCGACATGCAGGTGCGCTGGGTGGACGCCAGCAGGGAGTTCTTCTCGGCCCTGGAGGGCGTGAGCGATCCCGAGCAGAAGCGCAAGATCATCGGCCGCACCTTCATCGAGATCTTCGACAAGGAGGCCCAGCAGGTTTCCGCGGACTTCCTGGCCCAGGGCACCCTGTATCCCGACGTCATCGAGAGCTCCGGCATCGGCGGCGCCGTGCTGGTGAAGTCCCACCACAACGTGGGCGGCCTGCCCGAGACCATGAAGCTGCAGCTGGTGGAGCCCCTGCGGGAGCTCTTCAAGGACGAGGTGCGCCGCACGGGTCTGGCCCTGGGCCTGCCCGAGGACATGGTCTGGCGCCACCCCTTCCCCGGCCCCGGCCTCGCCGTGCGCATCCCCGGGTGCGTCACCCCCGACCGCGTGAAGATCCTCCAGAAGGCCGACGCCATCTTCATCGAGGAGCTCAAGGCCAGCGGCTGGTACCGCAACACCTCCCAGTGCTTCGCCGTCCTGCTCCCCGTCATGACCGTCGGCATCATGGGCGACGAGCGCACCTACGAGAACATGTGCGCCCTGCGCGCCGTGACCAGCGAGGATTTCATGACCGCCGACTGGGCCCGCCTGCCCCACGACCTGCTGGAGAAGGTCGCCCAGCGCATCGTGAACGAGGTGCGGGGGATCAACCGGGTGGTGTTCGACATTACGAGCAAGCCGCCGGCGACGATTGAATACGAGTAGGGGTGGCGCTCCATTCGGGACGTTTGTTCCTGGTCTCCTGCCCAGACATTCGCCGCTGGATCCATCAGTCGGTGACAATTTGTAACCGACTCACTGCCCTCAGCACTTAAACGCAATCTTAAGATACGCACCGATTGCGCCGCCTGCGATCTGGATAATTTTTTGGGAATAGATGGAAGCGAACAAGCGTCAAGCATTACCAAAGTTATTCGTCCCGGGCGCCAGCTTTGACAAGAAGGTCGATGATGTCCGCGAAACCCCGCTTCCGGGCCTGGCCAAGTGTGGATTCGCCCTCCCAGTCCCGGTTGTTCAAGGGCACACCGTGGGCCAGAAGGCTGGCGATGATCGCCTTCCCACGCTTCTTCCAGCTTGGATCATCGCAAAGGCCTCGAATCAGGACCCAATCCAGGGCGGTGTGGCCCCAGTGGTCGCGAAGGGTCACGGGACAGCCTTTCTCAAGGAGAAGCTCCACGACTTCGGGAGAGCAGTATCCGGCTGCTTCCATCAGGGCGCTCCGCCGGTAGAGGTCAATCCCCGTAGGGTCCGCGCCGGCCTTGAGCAGGGTCTGGCAGAGGTCCATCTTGCCCTCGATCAGGTTCAGCGGCCTGTTTCCCTTGAGATCCAGCCGGTTCGGGTCCACACCTCCAGCGAGGAGCACCTGCGTGAGCCGGGCGTCCTCCCCATGACCCAGGGCGTAACATAGCAACTCCGACCCCAGGTCCTCCACGCTCTGCCGGTTCAATAGACGCCTGTAGCCGACCTGCGCCTGATCCTGAATGAAGATCACCCGGCACCGCGAAGCCAGACCAGATGTCCAGGCCATCACCCAGTTCCGGTCCTGGTCATAGGACATTCCCCGGGGCGGTCCACCATCCTCTTCGAAGGTTTTGGTCCAGCGGGCGGCAATCCGCTGGCCCATGGCTTTCAGGAAGCCGTTGCGTTCATAAACAATGAGGGGCAGTTTCGAAACCACACGCCATTCCCACCAGCCGTCGCATGGGTTGTCGTATATGCTGGCCGGATCCGGTGGCGCCAGGATGGCCAGCTCGGGGGCGATCTCGGCCACGTTGAGGTCCTGCAGACGGTCTCCCGTAAGATCCACATCCACCATCGGGAGCCGGGCGCACAGGGCACCGATATCCTCATCGGGATGGCGCTCATGCAGGCGTTGCAACGCGTCTGCCAAGGGCAACAGGGGCTGCCTGAGGCGGACATGGACCTTGGCCTGGCGATCCAGCCAGACCCAAAGTCGCCGAATGCATTGCCCCGGTCCACCGTCATCATCGAGGGCAAACCCCCAGGACACCTGGCTCAACGGGTCCCCGGCTGAGGCCAGGAGCCAATCTGACGCCTGGCTATACCTGTCCCGGACCCAGTCATAGTTGGGATCCCCGCGATTTATATAGGTGCCAGGGAAGGGCCCGGGACCTCTTTGACCATGCAAGGGCAAAATCACCATCAGGCCCGTGACCGTAAGCTGCGCAGCCCGCAGAAGGCCGCGGCCTAGCCGTCCGTTCGGCAAGGAGTAGTACCCCATGTTCAGTCGCATGTTTGCAATTCTAGTGGATACGAATGCCCTTGAGCGACATGTTGGTTCTGGCGCTGTTCGAGCGTGGAGGGGAGATTTGAATTGAAAAGTGTCAAAATTGACAATTTGGACACAATAGCCCATGTTTACCCCAGGGAGGACTCCTCCATGGCCCGCCACCCCGAAACCAAACCCGAAACCAGGCCGCGCCAGGGAGGGCGTTCAAAGTCGTTTCAGGGGGAAACGGTGAAGGTCGCCTTGTTCCTGCCCCCGAATCTGGCTGGAGAGCTTAAGGCTTTCGCGGCACGACACCGCCTGACGCCCTCGTTGGTGGTGGCGGACTGGCTGCGGGATGCGGAAATCAGGGAAGCCATTGCGAGGGGTCGGGAAGCCATCGAGAACGGTGATGTGGTGAGCCATGAGGAGGCCATCCAAAGGCTATCGAAATGGTGAAGCGGGTTCCGATCCGCTGGTCCCGGAAGGCTCTTGATACGTTGGATGAGGGGCTTGGTTACATCGCCCACTTCAATCCGGATGCCGCACACCACCTCCGGGTTTCCATCCTGCATGCGTTGGAGCATGTCCGGGAATTTCCGCAATCGGCCCGCATGGTTCCCGAAGAAGGGGACCCCAGCGTCCGGGAAGTGCTTTGTGAGCCCTTTCGGGTCATCTATGAAATCCGTCCCAGAGAACTCCGCATCCTTGTGGTGCGAAGGATGGAACGTGCGCCGGTGGAACCGCAGGATTTGGACTAGAAGGCCGCGATCAGCGAAGTCCACCGGGTGCCTGGCGAAAGCGGGCGGCGGTTTGACCTCCCAACTTCGAATTGCCAGGGAGCAAACAAGCGTCCAGCGGCATCAGAGTTATGGTGGGATGGGAGGACGCACATGACGGATCTCAAGCGCGTGGTTCTGGCAGGCGGCACGGGACTGGTGGGAAGGCATCTCGCCGAAGCCCTCACCCGCAAGGGGGTGCAGGTGACCCTGCTCAGCCGGAATCCCGGTGCCACCGCAGGCGCTGTGGGCTGGGAGGCCCTTCCAGGCGTCCTGGAGGGCGCCGACGCGGTCATCAACCTCGCCGGGGAAGGCATCGCCGACAAACGCTGGACCCCCTCCCGCAAGAGCGCCATCCTCGCCAGCCGCATCGACGCCACGGCCCGGCTCGTGAACGCCATGGGGGCCCTGCCCTCCCCGCCGCCGGTGCTGGTGAACGCCAGCGCGGTGGGCTTCTACGGACCCATGGATGGGCGTCCCGTACGTGAGGATCAGCCCTCCGGCAAGGGCTTCCTGGCCAAGGTCTGCCGGGCCTGGGAGGCCGCGGCGGACGCGGCCCTGCCCTTGGGCATCCGGGTCGTGAATCTGCGCCTGGGCGTGGTCCTGGCCAAGGATGGCGGCGCCCTGCCCAAGATGGCCCTGCCCGTGAAGCTCTTCCAGGGCACCCGCCTCGGCCATGGGCAGCAGGGCCTCAGCTGGATCCACATCGACGACCTGGTCCGCCTGATCATCGAGGCGGCCTCCAACCCCGCCTACCAGGGCGCGGTGAACGCCACCTCCCCCTTCCCCGTCACCAACGAGACCTTCACGAGGGCCCTGGCCCGGCGCCTGCACCGGCCCCTGCTGCCCGTGCCGGCCTTCGTGACCCGCACGGCGCTCACGCTCCTGTTCGGGGACATGGGCAAGGAGATGCTCCTGGAAGGGTCCTTCGTGTACCCCGCCCGGGCGCAGGAGCTGGGCTTCACCTTCACCCATGAACGGGTGGAGGACGCCCTGGCCGGTCTCTTCTAGCGCGAGCCCCGGCTCTTCTCGGCCAGCTTGCGCGAGAAGATCGCCAGGCTGGCGTAGAGTTCCACATTCTCCACGATGATGTCCTCGGGGACGTCCAGCGTGATGGGGGCGAAGTTCCAGATGGCCCGGATGCCGCTCTGCACCAGGACCTCCGCCAGGTGCTGGGCGCGGTCGGCGGGGATGGTGAGGATGCCGATGGTGATGCGCAGGCGCCGCACCACCTCCTCCAGTTTGTCCACGGAGTAGATGGGCACGCCGTGGGTCTTCTTGCCGATCTTGGAGGGGTGGGCGTCGAAGGCGGCGGTGATGCGGATGCCGGCCTTGTCGAAGCCGGGGTAGCCCAGGAGCGCTGAACCCAGGTTGCCCGCGCCCACCAGGCAGGCATCGCTGGAGGAGTTCCAGTTCAGGAAGGTCTCGATGGAGGCCACCAGATCGGCCACCCGGTGGCCCACCTTCGGCTTGCCCTGGCTGCCCGTGGCCGCCAGGTCCTTGCGCACCTGGGTGTGGTGGATGCCCAGGTCCTCGGCCATCTGGGTGGCGGAGATGATCTCCTGCCCCTCGGATTGGATTCGACGCAAATAGTGATAATACTTCGGTAGCCGACGCAAGGTAGGGTTGGGTACCGCCGAGGCTGCCATGGATATTCTCCGAGATCGAGTATACCTCGCAACCTTCGGGTAAAGCAGACCGAACTAGGCGATTTCAGCCCTCAGGAAGTGCGGTCCCGCCCCGGTGACGCGCACGTCCACCAGTTCCCCGAAGGGCAGCCGGAGGCCCTCGGCGGCGGCCACGTGGACGTTCTTCCACTCCCCGGTGCGGGCCAGCCAATGGCCGCCGTCCAGGGCGCCGCGGCTCTCCACGCGGGCCCGCACGGTGCGGCCAACCATGCGGCGGTTGCTCTCCAGGGTGAGTTCGGTCTGGCGGGCCTGGAGCCGGGACAGGCGCCGGGACTTCTCCGCCAGGGGCAGGTCGTCCTCCAGGCGCGTGGCCGGCGTGCCGGGGCGCGGGGAGTAGATGAAGCTGAAGGACGTGTCGTACCGAACCTTTTCCAGCAGCGCCAGGGTGCCCTCGAAGTCCTCCTCCGTCTCCCCGGGGAAGCCCACGATGAAGTCCGTGGAGAGGTTGATGCGGTCCCGGCCCTCGCCCAGGTAGCCCAGGCGCTCCAGGTACTGCTCGACCGTGTACTCCCGGCGCATGCGCCGCAGCACGGCGTCGCTGCCGCTCTGCACGGGCAGGTGGAGGAAGGGGGCGACCTTGGGGTTGGACACCAGGGTGCGGGCCAGCTCGGCCGTGAAGTTCATGGGGTGGCTGGTGGTGAACCGGATCCACTCCAGGCCGTCCACCTCGGACACCCGGTCCAGGAGCTGGGCGAAGGTGCACCCGCCCATGTAGCTGTTCACGTTCTGGCCCAGGAGTTCCACTTCCCGGTAGCCCATGGCCACCAGGTCCTCCACTTCGCCCACGATGTCCTTCCAGGGGCGGTGGCGCTCGGGGCCGCGGGTGGTGGGGACGATGCAGTAGGTGCAGGCGTGGTTGCAGCCCTCGATGATGGTCACCAGGGCCTTGGCGGTGCTGTGGCGCAGGGTGGTCTCGGGCGGGAAGAGGTGGTTGTCCGGGTAGTCCCCCGTGTCGATGACGCGGGTGCGCCCGGCCCGGGCCTCCTCCACGAGCCTGGGAAGCTTCTGGATGGCCATGGTCCCCATGACGAAGTCGATCTGGGGGGCGCGCCGGAAGAGCCCGTCCTTCTCCTGCTGGGCCAGGCACCCCGTGACGCCCACCAGCAGGGGCCGGCGCTTCTTCTCCTCGCGCAGGCGGCCCAGCTCCGTGTAGACCTTGTTCACGGCCTTCTCGCGGATAGAGCAGGTGTTCAGGATCACCACGTCGGCGTCCTCCACGCCCGCGGCCGCGGTGAAGCCCTCACGCGCCAGGAGACCCGCCAGCTTCTCGCTGTCGTGGTCGTTCATCTGGCAGCCCCAGGTCTGGATCAGGTACTTCATGCGCGGCTCACCCAAAAGGGAGATTGTATCAACGGCTCGGCAAGCCACCGAGCTTCGTTTCATAGCAGGCGAGCTGGCCTACGTAATCCACCGTATGGGAAACCGGCCCCGGCCCCGTCAAGCTTTCCAAAGCACCCCGGGGGCGCCCCGCCCCCCTCAGCCAACCGAAACCCAGCGCCCACAGGAGCCTTCGTGAAACTCGCAGCAGGAATCCTCAGTGCCATCCTCGCCTCCGGTTCCCTCATGGCACGCGACCTGCCCGTGGACGTCCAGGCCAAATTCATCCGCTTCCTGGCGACCAGCACCAACTCCCCCGGCCGGATCAACTGCAGGGACGCCGCCCTGGCCACGGAACTGGCCAAGGTGGGCGTCACCGCCAACCCCGGCGGCAAGCTGGCCTGGGCCACCTCCGAAGCCGAGGTCAAGGCCCTCCGGGCCGCGGGCCAGCTGGTGGTGTGCGGCCACACCGAGTGGATGGGGGCCGGCGCCACCATCGCCATCGTGGAGGAGGACGGCCGGCCCCAGATCTACCTGCATATGGGCAACCTCGCCGGGTCCGGCGTGACCCCCTCCTACTCCCTCCTCAAGATCGCCAAGCGGATCTGATCACCAGGTCAGGGGACGTTCCGAAATGATCCCGTCCGTGGCCGTGGCCTGCTCCAGGCTGCCTTCCTTGGCCTGGATGACCAGGTAGCGCAGCTGCGCGGTGCCCGTGGCCCGCCAGGCCCGAAGCCCCGCGGGCGCGACGCGCACCACGGTGCCGGGCTGGACGGGGATGCGCTCCCCGTCCACCTGCATCTCGCCCTGCCCGTCCAGGAACACGTAGAGCTCCTCGTTCTGCTTGTGGGCGTGCAGGAAGGGCGCGGATTCACCGGGCTCCATGGCCCCGAAGGACACCTCCATGCCCTTGAGGCCCAGGATCCGGCCCAGGAAGGCCTTGCCCTGCACCTTCCCCCGGCGGGGGTGGTCCAGGGTGAAGTCACGCCAGGCCGAAGGGTGACCGAATTCGGCGGTGGCGAAGTTCTCGGCCTGCTTGGGGTTCAGGGTCGTGGTGGACATGGGGGCTCCGGGGAAAGAGGGTTGGGTGACGTCCCGTTCAACAAAATAGAACGAACGTTCGTTTTTAAATGTATCATGGTCTTCCTCCCCGTCAAGGGGCGGCCGAATCTTCGTTAGGATCCTTAGGGGAGGACGTTTTGGCAGAGAAAGGCGAAAACACCCGCGCGCGGATCCTGGACGAAGCCGTGCGGCTGGCCAGCCGGGATGGCCTGGCAGGCCTGACCATCGGGACGCTGTCCACCAGCCTCGGCCTTTCCAAGAGCGGGATCTTCGCGCACTTCGGCTCCAAGGAGGCCCTCCAGATCGCCACTCTCGAACATGCCGCCGCCCTTGTGCGGGCGCGCAGCGCGGGGCTGGCGTCCGTACCGCCAGGTGCCGAGCGGGTGCGCATCCATTTCAGGACGCTTCTGGACTGGATCGACGACCCTTCCCGGCCCGGGGGCTGCCCCATCACCGGCGCCTGCATCGAATTCGACGACCTGGAAGGCCCGGTGCGCGAGGCTCTGGTGGACCTCCAGCACCGCTCCTACCGCAGGGTCGTGGAGCTGTTCGACGCCTTCGCCGACCCCGCCTGCGACCGGGACCAGCTGGCCTTCGAGTTCCGGGGCATCTGCCAGTCCTACCACCACGCCTCGCGGCTGCTCCGGGAGCCGCGCGCCGCCACATGGGCCTGGCAGGCGCTGGAGGGGCTGCTGAGCAGAGCCGAGGGCGCCGCTGGACGGGTGTGATCCGGGGCTTGCACCATGCCAAATGGCGTATATATTTGGGCAAATGCCGAGGCTTCCATGCCCAGATCAACAACCAGGAAAACCAATCCCCCTTCAGCCGCCGCCATTGAGGAACTTTACCTGCAGGCCCCCCCGATGGATCAGGTGAACATGGTGAGGGAAGGCGTGCCCTGGGACGTGTGTGAAGGCTATATGTGCTCGGTTGGGATGAATGACCAGGCGGCGGCCGCGATGCTGCACATTCCCCCACGAACCTTGGCCCGGCGCAAGAAGGGCCGCCTGGACCCCCAGGAGAGTGAACGCCTCCTCCGCCTTGTGCGCCTGGTGGCCAAGGCCTCCCAGGTGCTTGGGACGCGAGCCAAGGCCCTGCACTGGCTGGGCGCTCCCAACCGTGCGCTGGGCGGGGCGAAACCGGTCAGCCTCCTTGATACGGACATCGGGACCCAGGCTGCGGAAGAGGTGCTGGCCCGCATCGAATATGGCGTCATTTCCTGATGATCGCCCACCGGTTGCTCAAGGCCCGGCACGCATCGTCGCCGCTGGACGGTGAAGGCGCACGCCGGTTGGGTGGGCGGTGGAATGCGCCGGGACGACCGGTGGCCTATTGCTCATCCACGCTTTCCCTGGCGCTTCTGGAACTGCTGGTTCACGTGGATCCCGGGGACCTGCCCTCGGACCTGGTCGCGGTGCGCATCGAAATACCGGATGACCTCAAACCTGCGCGGGTGGACCCGACGGACCTGCCGGGGAATTGGCGCACCGACCTCGGCNNGACGGAAGCGGAGCCTTCTTCTGGTCCCGTCCGTGATCGTGCCGGCCGAGATGAACATCCTCATCGATCCGGCCCACCCCGACGCCAGCCGCATCCGCGTGGTGGGCCTGGTACCCTTCGAACTGGATCCACGGTTCGCCTAGCCAAGGAAAGGGCCCCTCGCGGGGCCTTTCCTCGTTCCGGATCCCGCTTGGGATCAATGCATGGCCACACTGCCCTGATCCGGCAAGGCGGGCGAAACCAGGTCACATCATGACCCGATCACACAGCCTCGGGGCGGGCTTGACGCCGTCCTCGGGCTTGTCCCGTTTGGCGGGGTCGAACTCGACCATGCTGCCGCCATGGAACAGGCTCCCGTCGGGCATGGGGAACAGCACGGGATTCACGATCCCGCACCGCGGGTGGTCGAAGACCTCCCATGCCTGGTCGTGGGGGTCGTAGGTTTCCATCGTTGCGCAGAGCACGGGGGCATCACCCAACCGGGAGAGTCCGCCATAGGTCAGGACCTGCCCCATCACCATCAAGCCGGCGGCATGACCGGCTTTGGCCTCCGACATCCGGCCGACTTCCCGGCTCTTGCCGGTGGCCGGGTCGAACACCTCGCAACGGTCGGTGGGCTGGGCCCCGCCCCCCTGCCCTTCGTCGATGCAGCCACCCGAGATGAGAACCTGGCCACCCGAGAGGACAATCGAGGCGTGGGCGGCCCGGGCCAGCAGCATGGAACCCGCGGCCGTGAAGCGCCGGCTTCGGGGGTCGAAGCACAGGATCCTGCGGCTCAGCCCCTTCTCCTTCCCGCGGAGGTACCGCCCCCCGAAGATCAGGATCCGGCCGTCCTCCAGGCTCACGGCCGATGCCTCCACGGGGAACGGGCGCTTGTCCAGGAGTTCGAACCTGCCCGTCCTGGGATTGAAGCGCTCCGCCCCCGAACAGGTGTCGTTGCCATCATCCCCACCGATGAGCAGCACGCTCCCATCCGGCAGGCCCACGATGGAACCGCCGCAGTGGGCATAGTAGGTGCTGGTCGCCGACCCGGGCGCGTGCGGCACGGGCTTGCTCTCACCCGATTCCACATTCAGACGTTCAGCGCTCCGGAGCAGCTGGACGCCATCCTTGGCCAGGGCCGCACCATTGCAGACCAGGACCGTCTTCCGGTCGAGCGCGATCCCCAGGGGCGACATCCGGGGTTCCATCAGCTTTCCGGCCACCTTGATCGTGTCGATTCCTGCCCCGTCCCACAGCAGGACCTGCGTCATGGGCGCGGCACCATCCCACCCCCCGACCTGGAGGGCACGGAACCCCGTCAGCTGGATCATGGTGACGCACCCGTGGGTCCTGGGAATCTCGGCGGGGATGGCGGTTTCCCGGGTCGCGGGTACGACCATGACGTCCGCCTCCCCACGCACCGAGGTGTCCGTGACGGAGGTCGCCTGGATCCGGTACCGCCCGGCCCGGGTCGCTGTGAATTGCCCTTCCGCGTCGATGGAAGCGTCGCTGGGAGAGCCTTCGATGCTCCATTTCACACCCGCCGTGCCTTCGTTCGGGACGTTCGCCACGAACTGATGGTACGTGCCGGCCCCAAGGCGGGCGCATTCGGGGTCGATCCGGATCCTGATCGCGGCCTGACGTCTGGTGTTCCAGGCCTCGGCGAAGGCCTGGACCGGCCCCCGATTGCCCGGAATGGGACCCGCCCCGCTTCCCGGGGCATCCAAGGGCGCCAGGCCTTTCCGCCAGGGAACGGAAAGGTCGACCCCCGCGGCCTCGGCGGCTTGCAGGAACGCGACATCCCCTTTCAGGGCGGCCGCAAGCAGGGCTCCCTGGGTCCACACGGCTCCGATATCCTTGTCCCTGATGCACGCCTCGTCCTTCTGGGCCAGGTTGGCGAAACAGGCTTTCGCCTTTCCCGACTTGACCTCCCGGGCCACGGCCTCCCAGTCGCCCCGGAACGCATCCTCCGGCTTCGCGCCCGCTTCCAGGAGCAGCAGGAGGTTGGCAGGTTTCCCGGCAAGCATCGCTTCGGCGAGGGGGGTGTCGCCCTCGGCATCCCGATGGGACACATGGGCCCCGGCCTTGACCAGCATCCGCACCGGTTCCGGTCCTGAATTCCCCGCGGCGTAGGCCAGGGGTTCGGCGCCATTGCGGCCCGGCAGGTGGATGTCCGGCTTGAACAGATCCAGGAAGGACTGGAAAAGGACTGGGTCCTGGTGTGTATACCTGGCGAGGAGCAGGTGGATGGGCGCGAGGCCATCCTGGGCCTTCCGGTTCGGATCCAGTCCCAGGCCTGATAGGAACTTAAGGTTCTCCACACCGGACGTTCCCCCGGCCCAGGTCGCCAGGAGATCCGCTCCTTCATTGTCGGTGGCCCTGGGGTCGCACCCGGCCTTGACGAGGGCTGCGAGGAAGTCCGGGCCCCATTGCCCCGACGCCAGGGCCTGGTGGAGCTCGGTCCGGCCCCCCAAATTCCTGCCCCTGGGATCGAAGCCTGCCTTGAGCAGGAGCTCGAGGATCCTGATACCCGCCGAGGAGGGAGCCCGGGACTCGACCGCGCTCGAACCGGAAACCTCATTCGTGCGCGTGTTCATCAGGTGCATCAGGACGGAATCCCCAAGCAGGTCTCTGGCGCCTGGAAGGGCGCCATGGTCCAGCAGCAGCTTCACGGCCTCATCCCGGGCCTGCTGACAGGCGTACAGGAGCGGGGTCCGGCCCGCCGAGTCCGCCGCATTGGGCGAGGCACCGGCCCCCAGGAGGATTTCCATCGCCTCCACATTGCCGTTGCGGGAAGCGAACATCAGTGGCGTGGCACCATCCCGGTCACGGACATCCGCCTTGGCGCCCTTCTTGATCAGGGCCTGGACGCCCTTGGCGACGAGCGGTCTCCCCTGCTCCGCCAGGACGAGGAGGGGAGCCCTCCACGAACCATCCCCGACGTCGATCCGGGCCCCCATCCCGATGAGAAAAGCGACAAACTCGCCGTTCCCGGCCTCGGCCGCCGCGTGGAGCGGTGTGTAGCCGCCCCGGGCGGCATGGTTGACATCCGCCTTGGCCCCGATCAGGCGTTTCGCNNCGCGGTGCAGTCCGGGTGGAGAGCACAGGCGAACAGCGGTGTCCGGCCATCGGGCGTTTCCGCATTGGCATGGGCGCCCCGGGCGAGCAGGAGCCCCACCCGTTCGGCATCGTTGGCCAGGGCGGCGCGATGCAGTTCCACATCCAGGATGCCCTGGGGAAGGGGCGAACCGGGCGTGGCCTGGGCCATCAGGGCGGGCGCAGCGAGGAGTAGGGTCAGGTCTCTCATTTCACACGCTCCGCACCGACCGCCACGTCCTGCCCTTCCGAGGTCGCCCAACGGCTTTCGTCTCCCAGGAGACCGAACCGCACCGGCCTCATGCGGTAGCGCCCCTCCACGCGCGCCTTCAAGCGCAGCAGGATCGGCCGGGGCCGCCCCGCCTGCAGGTCCTTGATCAGGAAAGTCACATGATCGGAATGCGCTTCGGGCCGGCACCACTGGATCTGGGTCACCGGCGAGCCCTCCAGCAGGAAATCCTCCAGGCGCCCATCGGCCTCCAGGCCCGCAGGAACCGGAATGTCCACCAGGGCGTATCGGACGGCACGCCCGGATCGCACCTCCACTTCCATCAGGCACGACTCGCCCAGGCCCAGCTCCCCGGTCCACGGCCCTCGCCTGGATCCGGCTCCCACCGGGGCGCCGTCCAGCGGGGGTTCGAGGCGGAAGAGGGCCCGCTTCACGCCGAGGGCCGCGTCTCCCATGCCGGGGCTCGACACCGCCTTGGTGGTCAAGGCGGCCTGGCTCCAAACCAGCAACCCGTCGCCCTTGATCCTGACCTTCACATCCCTTCCGGCGGGAACGGTCAACGTGCAGGGGTTGCCTCCGGTGCGGAAATCATGGCGGACACGGCCTTCCACGACGACCGCCATTTCAGGGCCATCCAGCCACCGGAACCGCCGCACCTTGGCTAGATCCGGAAGAAGGGCCAGCACCTGGGAGGTGGCCCAGCAGGACCCGAACCCGCGGCCGTCGAAGCGGGAGGCCAGGTAGGCCTCCGCCGGTGCGATGAGGGGCGAGGAGGGTCTCGCCCGGCACAGCGCCTTCACCGCGTAAACCGTGGCGAGGACCCGTGATTCATCACTCCCCGGCCCATCCCAATAGGCAAGACCCTGGTCACGATGCACGGCCTTCTCGAGGCGATCCAGCAACCCGGGAAGGGCAGGATGCTCGCGAAGGGCGGCCGTCAACGCCACCAGCCCCAGGGTCCCGGTTCGCGTTGGAGCCGCGTCGAGCGCCTTGAGGGCAAAATCCAGTTCCGTGTCCAGGGGCTTCTGATTGCTCGGGTGGATGATCGGGGACGCCTCGGCCAGCGCATAAAGGTAGAAGGCTGCATCTTCATCGCCTTCCGCCCCCACCGGATTCGATTTCCTCCATTGCTCCAATTCGAAAGGCCTCCAGTCTGGGCCCCCCATGGGCGAGGTGGTGCCATCGAAGGCCTTGGACTGCTGCAGGATGGCCAACCCCCAGAGGGCCTGTCCGGAGTCATGAAGGCTGATCTCCCTCCTGCCGGCGGCGGCGCCGTACCATCCCCACCCGCCCAGATTCTTCCGGAGTTCGTTCAGCCGGATGAGCCCCCCCCGCACATCGGATCGCAGGCGCTCCTGCCCGTAGCCTGGCAATGGCGGCAGCAGGCCCCGGTTCACCAGGTCCTGGATGATCATGCCCGGGGCGAACCGTGCCACGGTGTGATCCACGCACCCCGAAGGAGCCGTCGTCACGTAGGCCAGGCTTGGCTGGACCAGGCGCTCCAGGGCATGGTCCACCGCGAACAGACGCAACGTCACGGGCCCCTGGGCGCCGGCCAGGAACGGTATCCGCAGTTCCTTCCCATGGGCTGCGCGGCTCAGGCATCCCGCTGCCCGGACTTCGCGGCCGGCGGGATGGATGGTGAACTCGCCCTTCCTCACGTCACGGACGCCTTCGGCTTCCGCCGTGGCGACGATGCGGGCGCCGGAGCCCCCTGCCCTGGCCGTGAGCCTGAATGCGAGCCGGCACTCCTCGCCAGGCTTCAGATCGAAGGGCTTGCTTCCATCCGGGATATCGGCTCCTTCGCCGGACAGGTGTGCAGTCCCCCTCAGGGGGGAGGTCCCGTGGTTGACGAGGAAGGCCAGCGCCCTTCCTTCATCGCCTTCGGTGAGTGCCTCCGGAAGGTCGAGGCTGAGCTGGAGGGGCCTGGAAACCAGCAGGGTCATCTTCCCGACGCCGGCCCTGCCAGCGCCGCCGAATGCCACGACCGTCGCCCGCAAGGTGGCGGGGTCGTCGGGAAGAGGAACCTCCACGCTGGTCTTTCCTTGAACCGTGAGGTTCGGGATCCATAGGGCCGTATCGAGGAAATGATCCCGGAGGTCCGTCAGTTCCTGGGAACGCGATAGCCCTCCCGTCCGCTGGTATTCGACGCCACCGTTCCCGAAACTGGGCATGTAGGATCTCCGGTGGCGGAGCCCTCCGAGGGGTTCCAGGACTTCCCTTGAAAGGGCATCCGATACGAATTCCCGTCGCACCGACCCGTGGTAGGTGCGTTGGGTATGATCGGGATGGAAAAAACCCACGGGGTCCCTGAGATCCTCAGGGACCAGGAGGAACAGGTCCTCGTCGACGACGGATAGGCTGACCTCGGAACGGGTGTTATCACCTTTTGCATCGGACACCTCGATGGACACCTGGGCGGGCATGCCCGGTTCATGTGCCCGCTCCCCAGCGTTCACGGCAACCCTGAGCCTGTCACGATCCAGCGAAAGCTCCAGGGGAAGGGTGCGTTCGTAGGAGGCTCCGTCGCAGGCCGTGGAGACCGTGACCCACCCGTTCGGATAGAGGCCTTCCTCCAGCGGGATGCTGATGAGGGCCGTCGTGCCCGGGATCTTCCGGGTCTCCTCACGATGGAACCCGGTGCCTTCGACGTGCCACCGCAGGGTGAGCCCCTCCCGGGGGAGTAGGACCAGGACGCGTGCGGTCCCTCCGGGAAGAAGCGGACTGCCATCCAGGGATACCCGCAGGGCCTCTGAAGCGGGAAGGCGCGCCGCTTCGTCGGCGACCAGGAGAAATTGACGTGCCTCGACCTTTCCGCCCGCGGGAAGCATTGCCTCCGCGACAACAAGATAGGCCCCCGCGGGCAGGTTCAAGGTCCCGCCCTGCCCCTCCAGGTCAACGACCTTGCTTCCCTGCCGCAACAGGGCGGAATTCGACCAGAAGGGCTCTTCGCCAGGCTCGGCCTTGTATACGGCCATATGGAGAGACCGGAGGCCGCCGTCCTGCTCCGCCTTCGCCTGGACGGGCCTGCCCGGGAGGGAGAAGTGACGGTCGAGGACGACGCGAAGGCCCCCGGTTCCGTTCCCCAGGGCCCTGCTGACCATGCGTCGCTGCCCGGCGGCATCGCTGACCTTGACGAGCAGACGGTAGGAAGCGCTGACGTCCATCAGCCGCGAGAGGATCTGGAAGGTGGCGGTTCCCTTGACGTCGCTTTCCAGGTTTCCTTTGTCCACGAGTTCAAGACCCGGCTTCTGCCCGAACAAGGTCCCCTCGTGAGGCCGGACGATGCGGAACAGGTTCCACTCGCCGTGGGCCAGGGGCACCGGACTTCCATCCAGGGCCTTCACTTCCACGGCGAACGCCTGGAGGTAAGGCTGCGCCACGGCGACCGGTTCGACGAAACGAAGACTGAATCGGGGCTTCCCATAGGAATGGACCTCGAAGGTCACGTAGGCGGTCACCTGCCGGACCGTGACCGCAACCGTGTAGCTCCCGGGCAGGGTCGAACCCGGTAGCTTCAGGCACCCGGAAAAGGTTAGGGGGTGCGTGCCCACCTGCGCGGCGACACCCGTCCCGAAGGAGGTCGGCCCCATGATGGAATAGGCCAGCCCCAGGTCTCCCAGCCCTTCAGGGGCCAGTGGCCACGGGCCGCCGGAGGGGTCGGCCACGACGGGCATTCTGGCCGGCCCGCGCAGCCAGGACTCCTCGTTCATCCCCGGGTACAGAGCCCTCAAGGGGGAATAGATCGAAACCAGGTCCTCGCGCGGGTCGAAATGGGGCGCGTCCAGCAGGATCTTCAGGAAAACCTCGTCACCAGGCTTGTACACGGGACGATCCGTGAACACGAAGGCCCGGCAAGGCGGTTCCTGCGCGCGACGCCTGGCCTCGTCCGCGTCGAAGCGGCCATGGAGGCCCAAGGTCGCGGCCATGCTTTGGCCCCCGTCCTGAAGAACAGCCTCCAGGAGCGTCTGGCCCTGCCCGAGGGTGAGGGACGCATGGCCAAGGCCATCCAGGCTCAACGTCTCCTCCCGCTCCGGAGCCTTGCCCCCACCAGCGGCGCCCTCGGATTGGATACGGACCTTGATCGTCCCCTGGTGAAGGGGGGACCCATCGCCGGCATCCACGCCGCTGAAGCGAACCTGGTCCCCCTCCGCCTCCACCTGGAGCGTCAGGCTGGACACCTGCCATGGCAGGTAGGCCCGTTCCTCGCCCCGCCGGATCTCCAGGATATAGGTTCCGGCTTGCTGGGCGGGAACCTGGAAGCCCTTGTCCGGATCGGCGGGGCATTCAAACGCCGCAACCCGGTCCTTCGCAAGCAGGGGCACCTGCTTGTCCCAGACCCAGCATTCCACGTTCCCGCGTTTCTCCTTCCGTTTCCGGCCAGGATCCCCGAAGGTCGTGACGACGGGCAAACCCACATTGCCCCGATGTTGGGCCGTCGGAGGGTCCACCTGGAACAGCCGTTGAGGATTCCAGGTAACGCGCACCTCCGGGCGAGGCCCCCTGGGCGGTTCCTCGAGGATGGCCGTGCGGAACACCTCCCCTTTCGGTTCGCACCGATACACGGCCACCGCGAGGTTTCCGAGGGGGGCCGGGTCCACCTTCCAGGCGCGGCCCTTCTCATCCCACTGCCGTACGCGCTCCACCCCTACATGCAGGGTGAAACCCGGACTCGTCTGGGGCTGGCACCAGAATTGAAGGCCGTCCTGGGCCAAGGTCGGCATGGCCAAGGCCATAAGGAGGGCAAGAACACGTAGCATGCGGCACCAGGGAGGATGGAGAAATCCTACCAATTCCACCGCCACCAGGGGAAAAATCAAGGTGGAAGGGCATTGCCCCTTCCGTGGGTGGACGTGGACAGGAGGTTCGCCGGCACAAGGAAAGGGCCCCTCCCGGGGCCCTT
>DBME01000448.1:0-7739 GCA_002298155.1 Holophagaceae bacterium UBA706
ACAGAGACATGGGATGCGGGACCGCCCCGGAGGGCGGTCCCGCAGCGGGTGGTGAGGGAGGCTAGAGGTACGCTTCCTCGCCGTGGAGGGACTCGTCCAGGCCCATTTCCTCTTCCTCGGCCGTGACCTTCACGGGCGTCACCTTGTTGATGAGCCAGAGGGCCGCGTAGCTGAAGACGAAGGCGTAGGTGGCCGTGATGACCACGCTGGCGGTCTGCATGGCGAAGAAGTGCCTGCCTCCGCGCAGGAGTCCGTCGGCCCCGGCGGGGTTCCAGACCTTGGTGGCGAAGATGCCGGTGCAGATGCACCCCACCACGCCGCCGACGCCGTGCACGCCCCACACGTCCAGGGCGTCGTCGAGGCCCATCTTGTTCTTGAACTCCACCGCAAGGTAGCAGACGATGCTGACGATCACGCCGATGGCCACGGAACCGTTGATGCTGATGTAGCCCGCGGCGGGAGTGATGGCTACCAGGCCGGCCACGGCGCCCGTGAGCAGGCCCACGAACTTGGGCTTGCGCTCCAGCTTCCAGGCCAGGGCGAGCCAGGTGAGGGCGGCCACGGAGGCGCAGACGTCGGTATTCACGAAGGCCATGATGGTGACGTGGTCGACCTTGAGCTCGCTGCCGGCGTTGAAGCCGTACCAGCCGAACCACAGGAGGCCGGTGCCCAGGGCGACGAGGGGGATGCTGTGGGGACCCTTGTCCATGATCTTGCGCTTGCCCACGTAGAGGACGGAGGCCAGGGCGGCGAAGCCGGCCGTGGTGTGCACCGCGGTGCCGCCGGCGAAGTCCAGGACGCCCCAGGACGCGAAGAGGCCGTTGCCCCAGACCATGTGGGCCACGGGGAAGTACACGAAGAGCATCCAGAGGGTCAGGAAGATCAGGTAGGCGCCGAACTTGATGCGGTTGGCGAAGGCGCCGGTGATGAGGGCTGGGGTGATGATGGCGAACATCATCTGGTAGACGAACATCACCAGGAGGGGAATGCCGTTGCCACCGGCGAAAAGATCAGTCGGGCGGACGCCCCGCAGGAAGGCCAGGTCAAGGTTGCCGATGACGCCGCCCTGCCCGCCGCTGAAGACCAGGGAGTAGCCCACGGCCCACCACAGGAAGGTGGTCCAGCCCATGGACACGAAGCTCTGGATCATGATGGCCAGGACGTTCTTGCGGCCCACGAGGCCGCCGTAGAAGAAAGCCAGTCCTGGCGTCATCAACATCACCAGGCTGGCTGCCACCAGCATAAAACCGGTATTTCCGGTGTCCAGCATTGGAGTCTCCTTCTAGGAAGAAAGGGTTGAGAATCGTTCAGGGGCAACGCCAAGCGCAAAGTCCGGAATGAAGCCAGAACTTCTACGCGCATAATTCATCTAATTACATAGGATTGACATCAATGATCGAGAATTTACCTAGGGCATGAATTTATTTATTAAGCTTCCGGTCATCCGCGGCATTCCGATGGGGGAGCCTCGGGGTTTTCACAAGGCAGGTCCTGTGGCCCATCCCTGCCGGCTTCCGGACGGAGACCTCCCGGGCCCGTGGGCGCAGGGGTTCCGGCGAGGACGAAGCAAACGCCCTAACCTATGGTTGTAATCAAAGGCGACAGCCTTATCAACAATGTTTTTCCGTGTTTAGACAATTTTTATAACGACCCTGAAAAGTGAATCAAATCCTATAGGGTGTAGCTCGATAATTTTTTATGATGAATTTACCTGAAAATAAAATTGCCTTTATGCCCTTGAGCAAGCAAGCGGTCAGTGCAAATTTCAGGCGCACAGTGTGATTTCCCTCACAGCGCTCAAGAACCGGACTGTACACGCAGACCTCTTTACCTATTTTTTTACACAATTTTTATGCCCGACCCGTCGGTCTTCATATCACCGTCTTTACATCCTCTTTACCTTGCCGAGAGGATGCCTGGAGCGAACGGATCAACCACCGCGCGCACGGGCCGGGGTCTGCCCCGCAGGCGGGTGGGCACCGCTTCGTCCGGTCTTCCCACGAACGTTCCGTTCTCATTTCAACCCTGGTCGGGGCCGCCATCCGGCGTTTCCCACCCTTCCACTCCCATAAGGAGGTCACGTGTTACCTCAGATCAACACTGGCAACACAGGATTCATGATCCTCTGCGCCAGCCTCGTCATGCTCATGACCCCGGGCCTGGCGTTCTTCTACGGCGGCCTCTGCGGCCGCAAGAACGTCCTCGGCATCATGATCCAGAGCTTCGTGTCCATGGGCTGGACCACCGTGCTGTGGTTCGCCTTCGGCTACTCCATGTGCTTCGGCCCGACCGTGCACGGGATCATCGGCAACCCCTTCACCCACGCCTTCCTGCGCGGCATCGACCTGCACAGCCTCTACCAGGGCAACGCCCAGCTGGGCATCCCCACCTTCGTGCACGTGGCCTACCAGATGATGTTCGCCATCATCACCCCGGCCCTGATCACGGGCGCCTTCGCCAACCGCGTGACCTTCAAGGCCTACATGTGGTTCCTGACGGCCTGGCTGATCTTCGTGTACTTCCCCTTCTGCCACATGGTCTGGCATCCCGAAGGCATCCTGGCCAAGTGGGGCGTCCTCGACTACGCCGGCGGCATCGTCGTGCACAACACGGCCGGCATCGCGGCCCTGGCCTCCGTCCTCTACGTCGGCAAGCGCAAGGTCGTCGACAGCATCCCCCACAGCATCCCCCTCGTCGCCCTGGGCACCGGCCTCCTCTGGTTCGGCTGGTACGGCTTCAATGCCGGCAGCGAGTTCCAGGTTGACTCCGTCACCACCTCCGCCTTCATCAACACGGACGTCGCCGCCTCCTTCGCCGCCGTCACCTGGCTGGTCGTCGAATGGATGAACGCCCGGCAGCCCAAGTTCCTCGGCCTCCTCACGGGCGCCGTGGCCGGTCTCGCCACCATCACCCCCGCCGCGGGCTACGTCTCCCCCGCCACCGCCGCCCTCATCGGCATCCTGGCCGGCGTGATCTGCTACTACGCCGTCGCCCTCAAGAACAAGCTGGGCTGGGACGACGCGCTGGATGTCTGGGGCGTCCACGGCGTTGGCGGCTTCATCGGCATCATCTTCCTGGGCATGTTCGCCAACAAGATGTGGAACCCCAACATCGTCCAGAACGGCCTGTTCACGGGCGGCGGCACGGGCTTCTTCTACAAGCAGCTGGCGGCCGTGGCCATCTCCAGCGCCTGGGCCTTCGTCTTCACCTACGGGATGCTGTGGATCATCGACCGCATCACCAAGGTGAAGGTCGAAGAGGGCGTCGAGGAAGCCGGTCTCGACATGGGTCTCCATGGCGAAACCGCCTACACGGACGCGCTCTAGGCAGGTTTTACGAACTCTTTATCTCAGGAGCGCAAAGCTCCTGGATAAGATCCGGGGCGGGGCAGCGGTCGATTCCGCCGCCCCGCCCCTGGTGCGTCCGACCACAACCGTCTTGATCATGCATACCTTTGGAGAAGCCATGCGCATCCCCCTCGCCATCACCCTGCTCACCTCCCTCGGCCTGTCGGCCCAGACGCCGGCGCCGGCCGGCCCCGCCATCAAGTGGCGCGGCGCCCTGTGGGCCTCGGGCGCGGTCTCCGACCGCCAGACCGCCGACGACAGCCTCTTCCTGCGTTCCGTGGACGCGGGCAACGGCCGCCTCTCCCTGGATGGCCTGCAGCTGGGCGCCGACGTGACCCTCACCGACGGCTGGTCCATGAAGTTTACGATCCTGGCCGGCCAGACCGGCAAGATCCTCAACGCCAGCACCCTGGCCAGCGGCACCACCCCGGCCGAGACCGGCTCCATCGCCTGGCCCGAGGCCATGCTCATCTGGACCGGCGGCAACGAGACCCTCAAGATCGGCCGCATGTACACCGCCATGGGCATGGAAGTGCTCGACCACACCCAGGACGCCGCCGCCAGCCGGGGCCTCCTGTTCACCTACGCCATCCCCCTCGCCCAGGTGGGCATCAACTGGCACCACGCCTTCACCCCCTCCTGGAGCTCGGACGTGTGGTTCTTCAACGGCGAGGACCGCCTCCAGGACAACAACCGCGGCAAGACCGCCGGCCTGGGCCTGACCTACAACCACGGCGGCGCCACCGACAAGTTCATCACCGTGATGGCCTTCAGTGGCCCCGAGCAGGACGGCACCGGCGCCGCCGCCAACAGCGGAGCCGAGGGCCGCAAGCGCAACCGCCTCTGCCTCACCGGCCAGTGGGTCTGGGGCCCCTCCACCCTGCAAGTGGAAGCCGAGAGCGCCCAGGAGACCTTCCCCCCCATGGGCCAGGACACGGAAAACCTCAAGGCCTCCTGGTCCGGCGCCGGCTTCACCTACAAGTACCAGTTCAACGACACCTGGAGCGCCTTCGGCCGCGCCGAGCTCCTCAAGGACGACACCGGCGCGCGCCTGGGCGTCGACACTACCGTCGCCGCCGCCCACCCCATGGCCAAGGGCGCCGATCTCCAGGCCACCTCCTTCGCCGCGGGCGTCGAGCGCCGCTGGCACGCCACCTTCACCCGCCTCGAAGTCCGCCGCGACAGCCTGAACAAGGACGTCCTGGCGGGCGCCGCCGACGACCACAAGCCCTTCCGCGACGCAACGAGCATCACGTGGAGCCTGGGGACGAGCTTCTAGGAAATCTCTGGAATGGAGCGCGGCGACGATTCCAGCCGTGCACCAGGCAGTGCTATCATCCCCCCCAGCCACCCGAGGGAGGACCCATGCGTTCCCGATCCCTGATCACCGCCGTCCTCTGCGGCCTCCTCGTGGTTCCCGCCCTTCGTGCGCAGGAGGACCCGGCCACGCGCCTCAAGGGCTTCGACGCCTACATGGAGAAGGTGCTCAAGGACTGGAACGCCCCGGGCGTGGCCGTGGGCGTGGTGGTCGGGGACAAGCTGGTCTTCGCCAAGGGCTATGGCTACCGGGACGTGGACGGCAAGCTGCCCATGACCCCGGCCACCGTGTGCCAGATCGCGTCCAACACCAAGCTCTTCACCGCGGTGGCGGCGGGGATGCTGGTGGAGGACGGCAAGCTCACCTGGGACCGCCCCATCCGCGACGCCGTCCCCGCCATCCGCTTCTACAACGATGACCTGGACGCCCACGTCACCCTGCGGGACATGCTCAGCCACCGTACCGGCATCACCCGCCACGACAGCATCTGGTACAAGTCCGACTTCACCCGCAGGGAGCTCTTCGACCGCATCCGCTTCATGGAGCCCAAGGAACCCCTGCGCCAGACCTTCCTCTACAACAACATGATGTACGCCGCCGTGGGCCAGATCCTGGAGCTCCAGACCGGGCGCACCTGGGAGGACCTGGTCCAGACCCGGATCCTGGACCCCCTGGGCATGAAGGGCACCGGCTTCTCCATCGCCCAGCTCCAGAAGGCCCCCGACCACGGGGTGACCTTCACGGAGCACCGGGAGACGCGCGACCTCTACCGCATCCCCTTTTACGAGGACATCGTGGGGGTCGCTCCCTGCGGCGCCATCGTCTCCAACGTCCAGGACCTTTCCCACTGGCTGGCGGCCCTCATGAACGACGGGAAGTGGCAGGGCCGCCAGGTCCTGCCTCCCGCGGCGCTGGCGGCCACCCTGGAGCCCGCCATCCCCCTCCCCAACGCCCAGGGCCTCTCGCGGGGCTGGTGGGAGATGCAGAACGCCGCCTACGGCATGGGCCGGGAGACCGTCTCGTACCGGGGGCACCTCCTGACCTTCCACGGGGGCGACCTCCCCGGCTTCCACTCCCAGATCTCCTACCTGCCCCAGGAACGCATCGGGGTCATCGTCCTGGTGATCGGGGACCACTGCGCCCCCCTGTACAACACCATCTCCTACAACATCTTTGAACGCATGCTGGGCCTGTCCCTGACCCCCTGGAACGAGCGGCGGCTGGACATCTACCTCAAGGGCAAGAAGGCCGGCACCGAAGCCCGGGGCAAGGCCGGCGCGGACCGCGTCCCGGGGACCCGCCCCGCCCACCCCCTGGCCGACTACGCCGGGGTCTACGAGCACCCCGCCTACGGCCTCCTGCGGGTGGACATGGCGGGATCCCTTCTCCAGTTCAACTTCCACAAGATCAAGCTCTACCTCACCCCCTACCATTTCGAGCGCTTCGACACCCCCGACGACGAGGAGGAGGGCCGGTTCTCCCTGAACTTCCTCACCAACCCCCAGGGCGAGGTGGACAAGGTCAGCCTGTCCCTGGACGAGGCCGAGACGGTCTTCACCCGGCGGCCCGAGGCCGTCCCGCCCGCGACCCTGCAGAAGCTGGCCGGGTCCTATGAGACGCCCACGGGCGGTCTGTTCCAGGTGGTCCTGCGGGACGGCGTCCTGTACCTGGCCTACCCGGGGTCCCCGGATACCCGCCTGATCCCCACCCGGGGCCTGCGCTTCAAGGTGCCGGAATTTTCCGATACGGTCTTCGAATTCGTGGTGGAAGGGGAGCAGGTCATGGCCCTGAAACAGACCGATCCATCGGGCGAATACTCCAGCAAGCGGAAATAGGGGCAGTGGTCTGTCCCCATCTGCGTCGCCACCGATCCTTTATTGTTGACCTAAATGGTTATGATAAATTACAGGGATCGCCGGAACCCGGCGGGAGGAGAGCCTGTGGCGACAACCGAGACTTCCCCCGAGACCCGGACCCTTTCCCGCGAACAGCGCATCGGTCTGTTCCGCACCATCTATGCGTCCCGGCGCATCGATGATCGCGAAATAACGGGCAAGCGGCAGAACAAGGTCTTCTTCCAGATCAACGGCGCGGGCCACGAGGCCCTCCAGGCCGCCGCCGCCCTCTGCCTGCGTCCGGGGCAGGACTGGTTCTTCCTGTACTACCGTGACCGGGCCCTGGCCTATGCCCTGGGCGTGAGCGCCCGGGACATGTTCATGGGGTCCGTGGGCTCCAAGCTGGACCCGGCGACGGGCGGGCGCATGATGCCCGGTCACTGGTCCGACCACCGGCTCAACCTCTTCACCACTTCCAGCCCCACCGGTTCCCAGTTCCTGCAGGCCGTGGGCGCCGCCGAGGCCATCCTGAGGGCCGAGCGCGAGGGCCTCCAGGACCAGCTGGGCGTCAAGCCCGGTGAAGTGGTCTTCGTCACCACGGGCGACGGCACCGTCTCCGAGGGTGAATTCTGGGAGGCCATCAACAGCGCGGTGAACCTGAAGGTGCCCGTGGTCTTCCTGGTGGAGGACAACGGCTACGCCATCTCCGTGCCCACCGAGGTGCAGTACCCCGGCGCCAACGTGGCCGCCCTCCTCAAGGGCTGGGAGGCTCACGGGCTGCGCGTCATCGACGGCGTCGACGGCTGCGATCCCATCGCCAGCCACGAGGCCCTGCGCGAGGCCGTGGACTATGCCCGCGAACGCAAGGGCCCGGCCCTGGTGCGGGCCCGGGTCATCCGGCCCTACTCCCATTCCCTCTCGGACGACGAGCAGCTCTACAAGACCCCCGCCCAGCGCGCCCAGGAGGCCCTGCGCGACCCCCTGACGACCTACCCCGCCCGTCTCCTGAGGGAAGGGGACCTGGACGAGGCGGCCCTGGAGGCCCTCAAGGCCGAGGTGCAGGAGGAAGTGGAGCAGGCCTGGGCCCAGGCCGAGGTGGCGCCGCCCCCGGACAGCGGCTCCTACATGCGCTACCTCTTCAGCGAGGAGATCGACCCCACCTCGCCCGCCTTCGACACCGAAGACCGGGCCGGTGACCAGGCCGTGGGCGCCAAGACCATGATCGACCTCATCAACGCC
>DBME01000448.1:7752-8671 GCA_002298155.1 Holophagaceae bacterium UBA706
TTCGGCGAGGACGTGGCCGACGCGAGCCGCCACGAGATCCTGGAGGAGGTCAAGGGCAAGGGCGGTGTCTTCAAGGCCACCCATGGCCTGCAGCGCATGTTCGGCCCCAACCGGGTCTTCAACTCGCCCCTGGCGGAGGCGACCATCGTGGGCCGCGCCATCGGCCTGGCCGCGCGCGGCTTCAAGCCCGTGGTGGAGATCCAGTTCTTCGACTACATCTGGCCCGCCATGCAGCAGATCCGCGACGAGCTCGCCAACATCCGCTGGCGCAGCGACAACCACTTCAAGGCGCCCGTGGTGATCCGCGTGCCCATCGGCGGCTACCTCATGGGCGGGGCCGTCTACCACAGCCAGTGCGGCGAGAGCACGTTCACCCACATCCCCGGCCTGCGCGTGGTGTACCCCTCGCGCGCCCTGGACGCGGCCGGCCTCCTGCGCACCGCCATCCGCTGCGACGATCCCGTTCTGTTCCTGGAACCCAAGCACCTCTACCGCCAGACCCACAACAAGGGCAACGATCCGGGGCCGGACTTCATGATCCCCTTCGGCAAGGCCCGCACCGTGCGCGAAGGCACCACCCTGTCCGTCATCACCTACGGCAGCACCGTGCACCGGGCCGTGCAGGCCGCGCGCCAGGCCGAGGCCGAAGGCATCAGCGTGGAGATCATCGATCTGCGCACCCTGAGCCCCTACGACTGGGAGGCCATCGCGGCCACCGTCAGGAAGACCCGGCGGGTCCTGGTGGCCCACGAGGACACCCTGGCCTGGGGCTACGGCTCGGAGATCGCCGCCCGCATCGGCGACGAACTGTTCTTCGAGCTGGACGCGCCCGTCAAGCGTCTGGCGGCCAAGGACACCTGGGTGGCCTACCATCCCAGCCTGGAAGACGAGATCCTCCCCCAGGCCAGCCACTTCCTCG
>DBME01000233.1 GCA_002298155.1 Holophagaceae bacterium UBA706
AGCCCGGCACGCCCCTGCCCACCCCCTGGAAGAAGCAGGCCTTCGAGGAGGCGAGCTACAAGACCCAGGCCCGGCGCCGGGAGCTTCGCGCGAAGAACCGCCCCGAGTCCGAGATGAACGCCCTCTTCGCGGAGGAGAAGGCCTTCGAGACCAACCTGCTGGGAACCGACGCCCACTCCGGGAAGGTGGGCGCCTTCGAGGGCGCCAACTACGAGGCCAAGGGCTACTTCCGCGCCCAGGAGGACTGCATCATGTTCACCCGGGACGACGTGCCCTTCTGCGCGGCCTGCGCGGGCGCCATCGAGCGGGTCATCGCGCTCTACGCGAAGTGAAGGGAAATCACGTGAACGGCACCGAATCTCTCAAGGCCCACCTGCGCAAGGGCACCGCGAAGCCCGAGGTGTGGATCCGCTTCCCCCGCCAGCTGGGGGACGTGATCTTCGCCCTGCCCTTCCTGGGCAGCCTGCAGCGGGAATGGAACCAGGCAGCCGGGGAGCTCGGCATGAAGCTCAAGTGGGTGGCCGTGGGCCACGCCATCGGCGCCGCCGTGTTCAGCGAGGCCAACCCCGACCTCATCGCCGAAAGCGTCATCGAGACCGGCGGCAAGGGCAAGCCCGATCCCTGGATGCTCCTGCGCCGCTGGCGCCGGGACCGCCCCGTGGCGGTCATCAACCTCAGCCAGTCGGTGCGCCTGATCCTGGCGGCCTGGATGGCCCGCGTGCCGATCCGCGGCGGCATCGCCGACAACCACCTGGCCCTGCTCTACACCCACCCCTTCAAGTACCGGGACCTGCCCATCCACATCGTCCAGCGCTACCAGCCCCTGCTGGAGAAGCTCACGGGCCTCACCGACATCCGCTGGCTGCCCATCACCCCCGGCCNNCCTGGGGGGCGGCGGCGGCATGCCGCTTCTGGAGCGCGCAGGGTGGGACGGACGGCCCTTCGTGACCCTGGCCTTCGGTACCCGCGGCCCCACCAAGCGCTGGTTCCCCGAGCGGGAGACGTGGCCCGAGCTGGCGCGGATCCTCATGGACCAGGGCTTCGCCGCCGTGTGGCTGGGCGGGCCGGACGAGAAGCCCCTGGGCGCCGAGCTGGCCGCCCTGGCCCCCGGCTCCATCGACCTCACGGGGCAGACCTCCATCCCCGAGGCCTGCGCCATCCAGTACCACGCCTACGGCACCGTGGCCGTGGACACGGGACTGGCGCACACCAGCGCCGGCACCGGCAGGCCCACCGTCACCCTGATCAACCACTCCGTGGAGCACCTCATCAGCCCCCAGGGCCCGTTCGCGCTCACCGTGCGCGGTCCGGCCATGGGCATCTCCGGCGAGGAGAAGGAAGGCGACCCCTACGGGGGCGGCGCCCACCGCATTCCGCCCGAACGCATGGCCAACTGCCTCCACGCCCTGGCCGCCGAGGCCGGCGGCGCGCGGGTGGGCCCCCACCGTCCCTGATCAGGCGAAGTTCACGCCCCGGCGGAGCGACACTCAGCGTCGCCCTCCGGGCCATCGCCAGGCCAGGTCCGCGTACCAGCGGAAGCCGTTCCCCGTGCGCCCCGCCATGTAGTCCACAGCGCCGTGACGCAGCCAGGAGGCGCCCAGGTCCAGGGTCCGCCCCCCTCCGAGATCAAGGCCCACGGCGCCCTGGGCGCCCACGAACCGGTCCGTCCCGGGCTGTGCCCCCGGGTGGTCCTGCCCCCACAACGTCGGATCGTCCCGGAAGGGGCGTTCGCCGGCCAGGAGCCACGCGGTGCCGGTGACCCCGTGCCCGCAGGCCGCCTCCAGGCGGACCGTGACGTTCCGGGTCTCGCCGCCCAGGGCGGTGCCCAGGGGGTCCCCGTAGCGGTAGAAGCCCGTGGGGTAGTTGGAGCTCAGGAAGGCCTTGTGCCCCAGGGCCGCGGTGTTGACGGTGTCCTGGTACTCGAAGCCGAGGCGCAGGTCCTCCCACGCCACCAGCAGGCCGAAGGTGTCGTTGGGGACCACCAGGTTGGGCACGGCCTTGCGCTGGTTCTGGTTCCAGAAGTCGCCCACCCTTCCCCGGGCCAGGTCGCGCAGATCCCGCTCCATGTCCTTGGCGAGCCAGTAGAACGGGCGCTTGAAGAAGAGGCCGTAGGTCATCGTCACGCCCTTGGAGCCCCGGCTGCAGTAGAGCCGCGCGTCCCGGGCGCCCAGGGCCCGTTCCAGGAAGGGCACCCTCACCCGCACGCCGATGTCGGCCTCGGAGGCGCTCAGAGCATTGTTCACGTAGGCGCCTTGGGGATGGTTGGGGTCCGTGAAGTCGATGTTCGACTCGGCCAGCGCATCCTTGAGCCCGAAGACCGCCGTGGCGTAATCGCCCAGGCCGTAGCCCCCGGTCATGCCCCGGCCCCGGAGGCTTCCTGCGAAAAGATTGATGTAATTTGCATAAAATTCTGTCAATTTCCCGAATTCAGCCTGGACCCGGAAGCCCGACAACCAGGGGGCCTGGGGGTCGCCCGAGCTCTGGATGGTGCGGATTCTCAACGAACGGTCCTGGACGGATTGTGAAAGAATCCTGCCATTTTCCAGTTTTCCCAGGAACGTTTGGAATCCCCAGGTGCCCAAGGAGACCCTGCCGATTCCCAGGTGCGCCATGGGCGACGCGATGCGCAGCTTGGGCACGGGCCGGGCCGCCTCGCCCAGGACGTAGCCGCCCTTCAGGCCATAGCCCCACACCAGCGGCTCCTCCTCGAAACCGCCCTGCCAGCCGCTGCGGCCGCGCCACCACACGTGGCCCCGGAACAGGGTCAGGGAGGCCCGGCCGGAAGGATCGCGGACGCCCAGCACCTCCGCCGCCACGTCCAGGCGCCCATTCCGGAGACCGCCCTCCAGGTGGAAGCCCGTGCCGGCGAGGCCGTTACCCATGCCCAGGGAGTCCACCAGGGGCGCGGGCGAGCCGTGGCCTTCCCCGGCCCAGATGCCGGCGCCCCACCACCTGGCGGCGTCGGAGCCCAGGAAATCCTTGCGGAACCAGCCTTCGGGCGCCTGTGCCATCAGAAACGACGCGGACATGCCAACTAAAATTATTCGGATCTTCATTAAACCTCTGCGCAGTCCGGATGGCCCAATAACATTGATGCCTGGACCGCAGGCCAGCAAGACTGATATTTTGTATGAAGGTGAAATAAGGCCTGCTTCCACGGGAAGGGTATGGATTTTTTCAAAACGGTTCGGGCCTTTGAAAGAACGTGGCTTAGGCCATTCTTTCATTTTTTACCGAACCAGCTCAACCCGCCCGAATCAATGAATGTTGAAGATCTTGAGCGGCTCCTGGAGTGGGGGCGGGCGAATGCGGCCCGGCCACCCGCACCCGGGGCGGACCTGCGTCTGGCCATGCTCAGCCCCGTGCCTCCTGCCTCCACGGGCATCGCGAACTTCGCGGAGACCTTCTTCCGAAGCGGTGACTGGCGCCTGGACCTGTACGCACCCGGCGACCTGACGACCCGGGCGCATCATGCCGGCCCACCGGAGCCCTGCCTGCTGCCCCTCCGGGGCTTCGGGGGGCTCGTCCCCCTCGAGACCTACGACGCGGTCCTCCTGCAGGTGGGCAACTCGTCCCACCATGCCGAGACCCTGGGAACCTGGGTCCGCAAGGCTCCCGACCGGGGACCGCGCAGGATCATCCATCTCCACGAAGCCCAGCTGGTGCGCCTCTGGGCGCCCTGGTGCAAAGGCAACCCCTGGCAGTTGTCGCGGCTCTACAACAGCTACTATCCGGACCGGTCCTTCGGGGTGATGAACCTCTTCATGCCCCAGGACGAGCATTCCCGCGTGCCCCGGGGCATCCGCCCCCTGATCGATCTGGCACGCCCCGACCTGATCGTCGTCAACAGCGCCTTCTGTGCGGACCTGGTGCGCCGCGACCTGGAGGGCTGGGATCAGGCGGCGCCTCCCATCCACCAGCTCTTCCACCCGGTCCCCGGCGGCCTCGCCCCGGAGGCCCTGGAAATCCGGCAGTCAGGGCGGCGCATCGGCCATTTCGGCACCCTCGGGGACGGCAAGGACGTGCAGGCGACGCTGGGAGCCCTGCGCAAGCTGCAGGAGCGATGCCCCACGACCCTGGTCCTGGCCGGCTTCAACGTCGGCCGCTATGCGCGGCGCCACGGCCTGGACCAGCTCCCCTGGGTGGAAGTGCACGATTCGCCGCCCACGGAGGTCCTCCTGGGCCTCATGGCCTCCGTGGACGCCGGCATCCAGCTGCGGCACCCCACCCAGGGCGAATCCTCGGGCGTCGTGAACCAGATGCTGGGGCTGGGAAAACCCATGGTCGTGACACGGAGCGGTTCCTTCGCCGAGCTGGGCGACGCGGTCATCGCCGTCCCTCCCGGAGCGGGGGCGGACGCCGTGGCCGAGGCCGCCGAGCACGCCCTGGCGGCGCCCCCGACGGACGCCATCCGGGCCTACGCCGCGGACCACGACACCACGGCCTTCCAGAGGGCCCTCCTGCACCTGCTCGACACCACCCGGAGGGCGCGATGAGCCTGCGGATCGTCCATGTGGTCCCCCACACGTTCCTGCCGGCGGAGGATGGGGGGCGCCTGAAGGCGTCCTGCATCGCCTCGGCCCTGGCCCGCCGCGGCGAGCTGCACTGGGTGAGCCTGGACGACGACCACCGCGCTAAGGGTCCGGCGGTGGCCCCCCAGGTCGTCGAGCTGCCCTGGGGCGGCAGCGGCACCTGGCATGGCACCGTGGACGTGTCCGGCAAGCGTTCCCTGCCGCGGAGCCCGTCCGGATGGGCCCGGGCGGCCCTGGCGGGCGTTACCTTCCCGCCCGCCTGGATCCCCTACACCGCCCGCCACGGGGAAGTGGCGGCCCGCATCGCCCGCCTCCAACCCGACCTGGTGGTGGCCGACGAGACCCTGCTGGCGCCCTTCGCGGCCTTCTCCCGCGCCCGGTGGCGCATCATCCACACCCACAACCACGACTCCCGGCTGCTGTCGCAGGAGCTCTTCGCGGACGCGGACAAGGGGCACCATCTGCGCGCCTCCCGGCGCCTGGAGCGCATCGAGCGCGCCCTCTTCCCCCGGGTGGACCAGGTGTGGGGCGTGCGCAGGGACGACCTGGACGCCTTCGCGGACTACGGCGTGGCCCCGGACAAACTGTTCCTCGCACCGAACATCGTCCCCGATCCCTGCTTCGATCCCGCGCCGCCCCTGGGGGCCCGCGATCAGGCCGTGTTCTTCGGATCCCTCTGGTACCCCCCCAACCGCCTGGCCCTGGAGCATCTCCTTGATGTCTGGCCGGAGTTGCGCCGGCGCGTGCCCCGGGCGCGCCTGGTGGTGGCGGGCCGAGGGGCCACGCCCGCCCTGGAAGCCCGGGCGGCGGCCACCGAAGGCGTCGAGCTGCTGGGCTTCGTGCCCGACCTCAAGGCCCTCCTGGGCGGGTCCGCCGTGGTGGTCATCCCCCTCACCGCCGGCGGCGGCACCAAGATCAAGACCATCGAGGCCATGGCCTGCGGACGCCCCATCCTGGCCACGCCCACGGCCGCCGAGGGCCTGGACCTGGAGGACGGCGTGCACGCCGTCATCCGCCCCTGGGGCCCGGCCTACCTGGACGCACTGGCGGCCATGATCGAGGGGCCCGAAGGCTGGCAGGCCATGGGCTTGCGGGCCCGGGACCACGCGCGCAAGCGTTTCTCCATGGCCGCCCTCCAGGCGTCCCTGGACAGCGCACTGGATCGACTGTGGGGTCCGGCTTGACCCCAGCAGGGTTGTCAGGAGGGCAAAGGGCAAGGAAG
>DBME01000226.1:0-237 GCA_002298155.1 Holophagaceae bacterium UBA706
GTCTCCACCCACACCACGCGCTCGAGGTCCACGGGCAGCGCGTTGTCCGCCTCGGCCAGCACCACGTGCCGGGGCAGGCCCCGGTCGCGCCGCAGGCCGCGGAAGGCCTCACGGACGTCGCCGCGGGCCCCGGCCATGGCCTTGTCCAGCTCGGAGCCCGTGATCCGCCACCGCGCCTTGCTGAGCACGTGCCGGCCGCGGGTCACCCGCGGCAGGCGGGGCAGGTCCGCCAACGCT
>DBME01000226.1:242-5236 GCA_002298155.1 Holophagaceae bacterium UBA706
GTCCTGCAGATGGCCCAGGAAGCGGTAGGCGGCGGGGCCGCGGTTGAAGTTGTAGGCGGAGGCGAGCCGGGGCAGCACCTCCCGGCCGAGGCGTGCGGAGGCGAGGATGAAGCGGTCGCCCTCCACGCGCAGGCGGAGGTCGCCGGCGAGCAGGGTGTGGTCGTCGTCCACGCCCCGGGGCGCCAGGAAGGGGATCTCGTGGCGGCGCAGGCGGGGGCGGGCCAGGAGGTTGCCCATCCTCCCTTCGGGTAGGTGCATCACTTCCGCGAAGACCGCGCCGGGGCGCAGCTCCTCCTCGCGCAGCAGCTCGGTCTCCAGCTGGCCTGCCAGGTCCCCATCGCCCGGGGCGAACCGCGCCAGGAGGCGGGCGGCGCTGGGACCCGTGTAGTTCTCCATCCAGAACTGGAAGGCGCCCCCGTCCAGGTCCGCCTCCCCGGGGGCCGACAGGCTGACCAGGGCTGAAAAGGAGGTGGGCAGAGGCGCCGGGTTGGGCGCGGCCAGGGCGGCGAGGTCGGCATCGTCCAGCTCCCACACATCCTGGGCGCCCAGGGCCTGGAGGCGCCCGAAGAGGAAGGTGTCCCGGGCGGTGAGCCGTCGCCCCGCGTCCCGCTTGCCGGTGGCGAGGGGGAAACCCTCCAGCAGGGGGGAATCCAGCGGCGGTTCGGCATCGAAGCCGAGGCCGGCCTCCTCGTCCAGGGCTTCGGGAAGCGGCACCCACCGTGTTCCGTAGCGCTCCACAAAGGCTTCGCGGAAGCGGCGGAGGGTACCGCCTGCGCCTGGGGGCGTGAGGTTGCGCAGCGTCTCGATCCCGGCTTCCAGGGCCTTGCGCACCGCAGGCCCCAGCACGAGCCCGGGTGAGGCGCGGTGGAGGTCCAGCTGCACGGGGTTCTTCCATGCGGGCACTCCCAGCGCCGCCAGAGGTTCCTCCAGGTCCTGGAGACCCTCCGGGTGGGCACCGGCCACGGCCGTCTCCAGGCTCCGGATCCGGCCTTCCAGGCGTTCCAGTTCCTTCACCCGGGGTGCTTCCAGGGGCTGGCGCGCCACCCTGTCGCGGAGCCGGCGCAGGGGATCGTCCTCCGTGAGGGGCGCCTGCAGGTCGCCCACCAGCACCTGTGCGCCGATGAGCAGATCGAGGTAGGCGCCGGCCTCCTCCACCGTGGTGTCCATGGCCACGGCGAGGCCCCGGGCCAGGTCCGCGAAGGACGCGCCCGGCTGCGCGGCACGCAGCGCCCAGGCCAGCTGCGGCGTGTCCTGCACGGATTCCAGGCGGTAGGCGCGCTCTCCGCGCGCGTCCTCCCCCGCCTCCAGGTAGCGGTGCCAGCCGCCCACGGGGTACAGGCTCGTGTTGGGCCGGAAGATCTGGTCGTCCCTGGCCCAGGGTTCCCGCTCCAGGCGTGCGCGCAGGGCTTCCAGCACGCCCCAGTCCAGGCGCGCCACCTTGCGTGATGTCTCCCAGGCGCCCAGTTCCAGGGCGCTGCGTTCGCCCCAGGAACCCACGGTCACCCCCGCGAAAAGTCCGAAGGGCGTGCAGCGGAACGCCATGCGGCTCAAGTACTTCACCAGGCCGTGCTCGAGGTTGCGCGCGGCCTTGCCTTTCAGCTCGCCGGTCAGCCAAGGATCCAGTCGTGCAACCAGATCCGGGGACGCCAGGGCCAGGGCCTCGCGCACCTGGGGCCGCGCCGCCAGTTCGCGCAGGCAGCGCCGCAGATGGTCGCGATCCCGCTCAGGATCCTCGTTGGCCTCCGGTTCCGACCACGTGAGGAGCGTGGCCAAGGGCAGGCTGGGCGCGCGCAGCAGGAAGAAAGGGGACGTACGGAGGCCGGAAGGAGCGGGCATGATGAAGAATCCAATATCTATGGGGTCTCAGGCTTGTGCGAATCTATGCCAGAATGCACCCGCGAAGGTCGAACGGTAATAAATTCGAGCCGAACGGTTCGACTTGGCTTTACATTCCATTCATGGATTTGATTGTTCACCCGACCCTTTGCCCGGGTAAACCGGAAGCGCGCCAAGCGGCGCCTACCGGGAGATACCATGAACACCACGCTGACCTTTCGCAAGGAATCCCTCCAGAAGCTGAGCGCCTCCGGCGGCTCGATGGGCGGCGGAGCCCAGGCGAGGCATGGCCTGAGGGGCGGCGCGGCAGGCCATGACCATGCGCCCACCAGCATCACCATCACCACATCCATCACCCTTACGGATACGGTCGGAAGGGACTGACCACCTGGGCGCGGCAGCCGCAGGCGGGGACTACCTTCAGGGATCCCGAAGGACCTGGTCCCACCTCTTCCCCCTCATCCGATACAGGACCTCGATTTCGTTCTGCTCCCTCCTCTGGGTCCTCGTCGTCCTCGCCAGCCATGGAGTGGCCGGAAGGCTCCACAACCCATGGATCTGGGGCAACGCAATCGTTTCCCCGCTGACGCATGTCCTGGCGTTCGTCCTCATCTCACCGCTGCCCTGGATCCTTCTGCAAAGGGTGCGGTCCCCTTGGAACTTCATCCTTGGTCTTGCCGTTTCCTTCGTATCCAGTGAGGCCCTTGCGGTGGCCCTGCCTTTGGTGGACGCCCTCTTCCTCAAGCAGAGCCACATTCCCTTCAACCTGGCCAAAATCATCCGTCTCTACGAGTCCTTGGTGGGGCCGGCCATGATGGTAGTGGGAGGTCTCATCGCCGCCCGATCCCTAGCCGAAGAACAGCGGGAGCAATCCCAGGCCGAATCCATGGTGGCCCGGACGCGCCTGCTGCAAAGCCAGATCCATCCCCACGTACTGTTCAACGCCCTGAACGGCCTTGCGGAACTCGTCCACAAGGACCCCAAGGCCGCGGAGCGCGCCATCCAGCACCTGTCCGACCTGCTGCGGGGCATCCTGAGCGCCTCGGAGCGCCCGACCTTGCCCCTTTCCGAGGAGCGGCGGCTCGTGAACGACTACCTGGCCCTGGAGACCATGCGCCTGGGCTCCCGCCTTCGGGTGTCCTGGGAATGGGACGGGACCCTCGACGGCATGGAGATCCCTCCCCTCCTCCTGCAGCCCCTGGTGGAGAACGCCATCAAGCACGGCATCAGTCCCAGCATCCCCGGCGGGGATCTGGTGATCCGCGCCACCAGCGAGGACGAGGGCATCGCCTTCGAGGTGTGGAACTCCGGCGAACCCTTCCTGCCGAGGCAGAACGGTTCCGGCATCGGCATCAAGAACCTCCGGTCGAGGCTCGACCTGGCCTACGGGCGCGAAGCGTGTCTGACCATCGGACCGGCAGGTTGCGGGACGCTGGCCCGGATACACTTGAACGCAGCGCACAGGGCCTGAACCATGCAACCCATCAAGGCACTCATCGTGGACGACGAACCGCTCGCCCGGGAGCGGATGGAGCGTCTGCTGGAGGAATCCGGGTGCGTGGTGGCGGGGTGCCTGGAGAACGGCGTCGAGCTCATGGAATGGCTGAAGGAACCCCACGACGTCGACGTGATCTTCCTGGACATCCAGATGCCGGGCCCCAACGGGATGGAAGTGATGGCCGAGGCGAAGGACGCGCCGCCGGTGGTCTTCGTCACGGCCTTCTCGGAGTACGCGGTGCGCGCCTTCGAGCTGGCCGCGGTGGACTACCTGCTCAAGCCGGTCTTCGAGGACCGCCTCGCCAAGTGCCTCCAGCGGCTCCGGGACCATGCCCTGCGTCCCCTCAGTCCCGCCGAGCTCCGGGCCCTCCTGCCCGTGCCGCCGCGCTTCCCCATCGTCGCCGGGGATGGCGAGATCTACATGGACCTGCACCTCGTCACCCACTTCGAGCTGAAGGACGACCGCGTCTGGGCCTACCGGGGTCCCGAGGGGTTCCTCACCCGCTGGACCTTCCTGTCCGACGTGGAGGATGCCTTTCCCGAGGAGGGCCTCCTGCGCATCCAGCGTCATATCCTGCTGCGCCCGGGCATGGTGAAGGGTTGCCGCCCCGCGTCCACGGGACGCATCAAGGTCCTGGTCCACCCCAGGGTGGAATTGACGGTGAGCCGCGCCATGACACCCATGACCCGGGACCGGATCCGGCCCTGATCAGATGGGGGGTGCGATGCGGGGGATGAAGCGCCGTTCCGCGGGGGGCGGCGGAGCCTGGATGTAGGATTCCTCGGCGGTCTCCGGCGACGCCGGGGCCTTCCGGGGGAACCGGTCGTTGGCGTAGTTGATGAGCCAGTCCCGGTTGTAGCCCGTCATCTCCTCGAGGCCCTCGGGCCGGTGGGTGACTTTGCTCAGCCACCAGGGGTTCTCCAGGATCTGGGTGCGGTTCAGGCCGTAGAAGGTGAACCGGGCATCCACGGCCACTTCGAGGTTGTAGGAGAGCAGCGACTGGAGGTGCCCCACCACCAGGTGGTGGTTCTCGGACATGGGGCCTTCGCACAGGGTGATCAGGTTGCGTTCGTCCAGTTCCAGGTCGGGCCGCCCGATGTGATGGCAGATCTGGTAGGGGATGATGTGATGCACGCGCAGGCCGGGGCCGGACTTCAGCCGGCCGCAGCAGACGCAGTAGGGCTGGATCTTCAGGTGCTGCGCCTCGACCTGCGGCCAATCGGGACTTCGGGGGTGGTCGAACCACGGCATGTCCGGGGGGACTCTGTTCGCTCGTCGCTCAATCATTCCTGACTCCTGCACCTCGATGAAGGCCTGGGTACTCCCTGGCCGGATCACGGTTTGACGGTCGTCTGCTGCCCCCGGGCCACCAGGGAGAGCACCGCGCCGCCGAAGAGGGCGGCAACCGGCAGTGTGAACAGGCANNCAAACAAGGCCCAAGGGGGGATTCATGCCATCCGCATGCCCGGTTGTAAGGCTGCGAACGAACGAGGTGGTCAAGGAAAGTACGGCGAACATGGTGCCTCTACGAACAGGGGGTTAACGTAGGCCAGTTCGCCGCGGGGATGAAGCGCTTCCTCCGAACGGTGGCAAAAACCGGGTCGAACGGAAAGGACGCCGCACCCCGGATAACGGACGACGGGTGGGATCGCGGTCTGCG
>DBME01000356.1:0-2542 GCA_002298155.1 Holophagaceae bacterium UBA706
GGTGAAGCCGAAGCAGTCGCACACCGGGGTCATGTGCGTGGCGAGCACCATGTGGATGGCCTTGCCCGGCGCGAAGGTCGAGAGGGTGAGGCTGGCGCTGATCGCGCAGGCCTCCTGGAAGGTGTAGAAATTAACCGGGTCGATGCGCAGGCTGCCGGCCGGGGCAACGCGCAGGCAGCGCCCGCACTGGTTGCAGCCCTCGAAATGCATGTGCAAACCATCGGCGTGGTTTCGATCCTGAACGATTGCGCCGAAGGGGCAGGCGTCGATGATCTGCTGACGCACCACCGGGTCGGGGCATTGGTCGGCGAACCAGTATGGGTCGTAGTGCATCGAGTCGTGCATTGCCGCGCGTGTCTCGCCGACCATGCAGCCCAGCGCCAGGTTCTTGATCGCGCCGCCGTAGCCGCAGCTGGGGTGTCCCTTGGCGTGGGCAAAGTTCACCAGGAAGGTGGCGTCCTGGATCAGTCCGCCCAATTTCCAGCTTTTGATATTTTTATAGGGTCGTTCGTGGATATAGAAATATTTGTCGGATGGGCCGGCGGCGGGGTAGATGGGGCAGCCGAGGGTTTCGGTGGTGTAGCCGCGTGCATGAGAGGCGTGCACGTCCCAATTGGTGTCAGCGACAACCGCTTCGCCGCCGCCGTCCTTGATCGCCTGGACTACCTTGCGGATGAACACCGGATGGATGGTGGAATAACCGATATCGCTGCCGGTATGCATTTTTAAGACCACCAGCTCGTTCTTGACCCGGTCGCGCAGGTGAAGCTGCTCGAGGATTAAATCCAGCTTCGCTGGAAGGGTTTCCTTCGCGTCCAAATGAGCCTGGCGCGGGGAGCCCCAGAAGACCTTGCTAGACATGATGCCTCCTGAAGATTGGGGGAGATATTTTAGAGTGAAGTCATTATAGCATAGCAATATGGTGGTCTGACAATCCGATGAAGAGATAACACGAAGACTCAAGGACACAAAGTTCACGAAGTTATTAATAGTTAACCTTTGTGTCCTTGTGCCTTCGTGGTTATTTTTTTCTGGCAGGGTTACGGTTTGTGTGCCGAAGCACGGCTGATACGAAAGAAACAGGATCAGAGTTCGATCTTCGTGCCCAATACCTTGAGGAATTGCGCCAGCCACTCGGGGTGAGCGGGCCAGGCCGGGGCCGTGACCAGCATGCCGTCGGTGTGCGCCTGGTCCACCGGGATGGGCATCCACTTGCCGCCCGCCGTGGTCACGTCCGGGCCGACCGCGGGGTAGGCAGTGCTCTCCTTGCCCTTAAGCACGTCTGCCGCCGCCAGAATCTGGGGACCGTGGCAGATGGCGGCGATGGGCTTCCCATCCTTCGCCATGGACCGCACCAGCTCCAGGACCTTGGGATTCAGGCGCAGGTACTCGGGGGCGCGGCCCCCGGGGATCACCAGGGCATCGTACTCCGCAGCCTTGACCTCGTCGAAGGCGGCGTTGAGGGTGAAGCGATGCCCCGGTTTCTCGCTGTACGTCTGGTCGCCTTCGAAATCATGGATGGCGGTGCGGACGAAATCGCCGGCCTTCTTGTCCGGACAGACCGCATGGACGGTGTGGCCGACCATGAGCAGCATCTGGAAGGGGACCATCACTTCGTAGTCCTCGACGTAGTCACCCACGAGCATCAGGATCTTCTTCGCAGCCATGGCGTCTCCTTGATTGGGTTGAAAGTTGAGGAATTATAGGCTCCGGGGCGGTAAAAAAGAGAGCAATGTTTCCAGGGGAGGCCCAATGGGCGATACATTCTTCGATGTGGTGGCCAGCCGGCGGAGCATCCGGGAATTCCTGCCCGATCCGGTGCCGGCCGACGTTCTGGAGCGCTGCCTGGAGGCCGCACGCATGGCCCCTTCCACCAGCAACATCCAGCCCTGGGAGTACGTGATCATCCGGAGCCCCGAAGCCCGCGCCGAGGCCAATGGCGTCTGCTTCAACCAACGGGGCACCGCCTCCGCGCCGCTCCTGGTCGCCGTGGTGGCCCACATGGACACCTGGAAGCGAACCAGCCGCCACATCCTCGACACCCTGGAAGGCCGTGGGATCCTGCGCAAGAGCCAGACCCAATACTGGGGGCGGCACGTGCCCATCATCTACACCTGGGGGCCCCTGGGCCTCTTCGGCCTCCTCAAGAAGGCCTACGGCCGCCTCGGCTCGCTCCTGCGCCCCACACCCAACCTCATGAACCGCAGCGACGTGCGGGCCATGATCCACAAATCCACGGCCCTGTCCGCCGCCACCTTCATGCTGGCCCTGAGGGCGGAAGGCTACGACTCCTGCCCCATGGAAGGGTTCGACCCCTGGCGCGCCAAGCGCCTCCTGGGGCTGGGGCGGCGGGCGGAGGTCTGCATGTTCCTCGCCGTGGGCAAGCGTGGACCCAAGGCCATCTGGTGGGAGCGCATCCTCGTGCCCCGGGACTGGAGCGTCCGGGAGATCTGAAAAAAGGACCGCCACCCCGAGGGTGGCGGTCCGGGTGGAGATCGTGCGTCGGACTAGGGCAGGACGGTGAACGTGTTGCTCTCGTCGC
>DBME01000356.1:2610-17066 GCA_002298155.1 Holophagaceae bacterium UBA706
GGTGGTGGTTCCGATGAAGCCGGTGCCGGTGATGTTCACCGTGGTGCCCACCTGGCCCGTGCGGGGCGAGATGGCGGTGATGGTCGGCGTCAGCGTGAAGGTGGTGCTGGAGCCCGAGACGCCCAGGGCGTTGGTGACGGCGATGAAGCCGCTGGCGGCGTCGGCGGGGACCGTCAGGGTGATCTGCGTGTCGCTGTTGACCGTGAACACCGCATCGGCTCCGCCCACCGTGACGCCGGTGGCGCCGGTGAAGCCGGTGCCGGTGAGGACCACGGACTGGCCGGTGAGGGCCTGGACGGGCGAGAAGGAGGTGAGGACCGGCGCGCCGGTGGGGTCGGCCAGGAAGGTGAAGGAGGCCGCGCTCGAGCAGGTGACGCCGTTGGAGACCAGGGAGATGGGGCCCGAGGCGGAACCGGCGGCCACGTTGGCCTGGATCGTGTTGGCGTCCGTGACGATGAAGTTGGACGTGGTGGCGTTGCCGAAGCGCACGGCGGTGGTGCCGACGAAGCCCGTCCCCGTGAGGGTGACCAGCGTGCCCGCGTGGCCCTGGGCCGGGGTGAACGAGGCCAGGGTGGGGGTGACGATGAACCGGGTGGCGGAGGAGGCGTTGCCGAGGTAGCTGAGGAGCTGGATGGTGCCCGAAGCCGCGGCCGCGGGGACCTGGATGCTCATGGCGGTGTCGGAGCTGACCGAGAAGTAGGCGTTGACCCCGCCGATCTTCACGGAGGCCACACTGGTGAAGCCCGAACCCACGAGGTTGACGTTCTCACCGGTCAGCGCCTGGGCGGGAGAGAAGGAGGTGAGCACGGGCGCCGTGACGCCGCCGCCCGAATAAGTGAAGTTGGGGGACGTGGCCGTGTCGCCGTTGGAGGCGGTGACGGTGATGGGCCCCGAGGTGGAGCCGATGGGGACGATGGCCTGGGCCTGGTTGGCGCTGTTCACGTAGAACGTGGCCGCGGGCCCGGAGCCGAAGACCACCTTGGTGGTCCCGCTCAGGCCGCTGCCCGACAGGGTGACGGCGGTTCCGGGAGAGCCGCTGGTGGGGCTCGTGGAGGTCACCTTGGGCGTGACGTAGAAGGGCGTGGAGGAACCGCCGCTGCCCTTGGCGTTCACGACGCCGAGGATGCCCGACATGGCCCCTGAGGGGACCGAAAGGGTGATCTGGGTGGAGCTGTTGCGCGTGAAGGTGGCCGTGACGCCGCCGACGCTCACGTTGGTGGTGCCGTCGAAGCCCGTGCCCGTGATCGTGACGCTGGAGCCAACCGCTCCCTTGGCCGGCGTGAAGGAGGTGACCACCGGGGCCACCGTGGCCGCCGGATCACTCTTGCCGCCGCACCCCAGTGCGCCCACGAGGCACACGCACGCCACCACCGACCAGCTGTTTCGAACGACCATTGCCGATTCCCTTGCGAAAAGGTGACCATTCCACGGAGGGGAAAACCCGGGAATGTCCTGAAAAAATTAATAACCCCAAGGCAGGTTAGCGGTTCGACCCAAGGGGGGTCAAGGGTCCAAAGGCTCCGCCAGAAGACGGAGGAAATCCTCTCCGTACGTATCCAGCTTCTTCGGCCCAACCCCACTGACAGTAAGCATTTCCTGCGGGGTGAGGGGTCGTATGCGAGCCATGTCGCGCAGGGTCTGGTCGCTGAACACGATGTAGGCCGGAAGGTTCCTGCGGTCCGCCAACTCCTTCCTCAAACCCTTGAGTTTCAAGAATAAAACCATTTCTTCGGCGGTTCTTCCGGGGTCGTCGTCCGTGACCGGGGCGATATTGAAATTTCCTGCGGGAACCTTTGCCTTCCTTGCCGCACGGGAACCGCTGAACGTCAATTCCTGCGGGGCTTCCTCCATCACGTTGCGCCCCGAGCACACGTCGCAGGAGGCGCCGCAGTCGTCGATGCCCTCGCCGAAGTGCGAAAGCAGCGCGCGGTGGCGGCAGTCGCGGGTTTCCGCGAGATCGTACATGCCGCGGATCTGGCGGCGCTGGATGGCGGCCACCTCGGGCTCGAGGCCGTCCAGGAACCGTTCCAGGCTCATGACGTCCGCCCAGGAGTAGAAGAGCACGCAATCCGCGTCCGCGCCGTCGCGTCCGGCGCGGCCGATCTCCTGGTAGTAGCCTTCCGCGCTCTTGGGCAGGTCGCGGTGGATGACGTAGCGGATGTTGCTCTTGTCGATGCCCATGCCGAAGGCGATGGTGGCGGTGATGACCTCCACGTCGTCGCGCCGGAAGGCTTCCTGGGCCTCCTCGCGGGCCTGGGCGTCCAGCCCCGCATGGTAGGCGCGGGCCCGCACACCCTTGCTCTGCAGGTACTCCGCGGTGGATTCGACGGATTTGCGCGACAGGCAATAGACGATGCCGCTCTGGCCGGGGCGGGCGCGCACGAGCCGGAGGATCGCCTCGCGCACGGCGGGGCCGTCCTTGCCCTTCTTCACGGCGTGGAGGTGGAGGTTGGGCCGGTAGAAGGAACCCAGGAAATCCAGGGGCGACACCATGCCCAGCTGGGAGATGATGTCGCGCCGGACTTCGCGGGTGGCCGTGGCCGTGAGGGCCAGCACCGGCAGGTTCCCGAAGCGGGCCTTGAGGCCCTCCAGGTTCCGGTAGGCGGGGCGGAAATCATGGCCCCAATGGCTGATGCAGTGGGCCTCGTCCACGGCGATGAGGCGCAGGTCCAAGCGGTCAAGCAAGGGGCCCACGCTCTGCTCGATGCCCTCGGGCGCGGCGTACACCAGCTCGTACTCGCCCCGGCACAACTGCCGCACCCGCTCCGCACGCTCGCCAGGTTCCAGGGAGGAATTGAGGAAGGTGGCCCGCAGGCCCGCGTCCCGCAAGGCATCCACCTGATCCTTCATGAGGGCGATGAGGGGGGAGATCACCAGGGTGGTCCCGCCCAGCAGCCGCGCCGGCAACTGGAAGGTGAGGGACTTGCCGGCCCCCGTGGGCATGACGGCGAGGCAGTCGCGCCCCGCCAGCACCGCGCGGATGACCTCTTCCTGCCCGGGCCGGAAGGAATCGAACCCGAAGACGTCCTTGAGGCGGGCCTTCAGGTCGGGATCGGCCTTGAGGGCCATGGCGATCTCCCGCAGGGCCCGGATGGCGGCTTCGTCGAAGGCGTCCGGCGCGCTCCGGTAGCGTTCCCTCAGCGTGGCCAGGGAGGCCTCGCAGGCCTGCCTTTCCCCGGTTTCAAACAACGTGCGGAGCTTCTTGATTTCATTTTCTACGGGCATGAACCACCGGGAAGGATTCCATTGTCAGGCATGGCGGGCCCAAAGCCAAATCACATCCCGATACAGAATTCATAATCGAATCCAGCCGCATGAGGCAAACTGGCTTGCGTATGAGTAGTCAAGAACGCGCAGCCCTGAACGACCTCCTCCGCCTGTTGGATTCCAAGGCCATGGGGGAACCCGAAGCCCGGCTGCGGTGGACCTCGCCCACGGCCCTGGCCCTCATGCTGGCCCGATGGACCACCGAGGACGGGCGCCAGCGCTCCCTGTGGGTGGACGCCCCCACGGAGCAGGAGGCCCAGGTCCTGGCCCACGACCTCGCCGTGCTGCTGCCCGACGCGAAGGTGGCCTACTTCCCCGGCTTCGCGCCCTTCGCCGGAGGCGAGTCCAGCCCCCCGGGCGTGGTGACGCGGGACCGCCTCTCCACCCTCATCGGCCTGCTGGAGCACCGCGTGCAGGTGCTCGTGACCGGGCCCCTGGCGGCCTTCGAGCGCCTTCCCCACCCCACCTGGTTCCAGAAACAGAAGCTGGACCTGACCCAGGGGGCCGAAGTGCCCCGGGAGCTCCTCCTGGAGACCCTCGTGGCCCTGGGCTTCCGCCGCACGGAGCTCGCGGGCAGCCCGGGCGAGTTCAGCGCGCGGGGCCTCGTGGTGGACCTGTGGCCGGACCACCTGGATTCGCCCCTGCGCCTGGAATTCTTCGGGGACGAGCTGGAGAAGATCAGCCCCTTCGACCCCGACACCCAGCGGCGCACCGGCGAGCAGCTCCCCGCCATCACCCTCTACCCCCGCTTCGAGGGCCAGCGCGGCGACGGCGCGCCGCTCATGGCCGCGGTGGAGAGCCGGGCCGGGCTCACCCCCGAACCCGAGGACGACCTGGCCTTCCGCAGAGCGCGCCTCGCCACCCACGGCCACTTCCCGGGCGAGGAGCTCTTCTACCCCATGCTGGCCCACGCCAAGGGCCAGCTGGCCCACTGGATGCCACCCTGCCTTCGGGCGCGCCTGGAGCCCCAGTGGGAGGCCGCCGTGGCCGACCGGGAGCGGGAACGCATCGGCGAGAGCGTCGCGGTGCTGCGCCGCGGCGGCGTGGTCTGCCCCGAATTCGAGGACCGCTTCCTGCCCACGGATCCCAGCCGCACCTCCCTCCTGCTCACGGAGTGGCAGAGCGAGGCCACGGTGCCCCTCCAGGCCCAGCCCCCCCGGGACTTCCATGGCCGGCTGGGGGAGCTGGCCGAGCACCTCCAGGAGCTCGCCCTGTCCGGGCACCGCATCTTCCTGGCCGGTTCGACCCCCGGCATGCGGGACCGCTTCGCGGAGATCCTCCAGGAATACGAGCTGCCCGTCTCCCACGGCACCCAGGCGGGGTGCCGCAGCATCCACCTGCCCCTCACCTCCGGCACCACCCTGAAGGAGGCCCGCCTCCTGGTGCTCACGGAACGGGAGGTCTTCGGGCGCAAGGCCCTGGCGGCCCCGCCCAAGCGCAGCCGCACCGCGCCCTTCCTGTCCGACCTGCGGGACCTCAAGCCCGGGGACCGGGTGGTGCACCTGGACCACGGCATCGGCGAGTTCCTGGGCTTCGGCGCCCTGACGGTGGGCGGCGAGGAGCAGGAGGTCGTCCAGCTCCGGTACGCCGACGGCGGCAAGCTCAACGTCAGCCTCGAGCGGGCCGACCTCATCCAGCGCTACGTCTCGTCCGACGGGACCCAGGCGCCCCTGGACAAGCTGGGCGGGGCCTCCTGGGGCAAGATCAAGCGCCGGGCCAAGAAGGCCATCCGGGACATGGCCGAGGAACTGCTCAAGCTCTATGCCCAGCGCAAGCTGGAGAAGGGTCACGCCTATCCCCCCGACGGCCCCGAGATGGCGGAATTCGAAGCCACCTTCCCCTTCGAGCCCACCCAGGACCAGATCGAGGCCACCGAGGCCATCAAGGCGGACCTGGAGCGGGACACCCCCATGGACCGCCTCCTGTGCGGCGACGTGGGCTTCGGCAAGACCGAGGTGGCCATGCGCGCCACCGCCAAGGTGGTGCTCGGCGGACGGCAGGTGGCGGTGCTCTGCCCCACCACCATCTTGTGCTTCCAGCATTTCCGGACCTTCAAGGAGCGGTTCTCCGCCTTCCCCGTGCGCATCGAGATGCTCAACCGCTTCGTGAGCCCGGCCGACGCCAAGACCATCCTCCAGGACGTGGAGGCCGGCCGGGTGGAGATCGTCATCGGCACGCACCAGCTCCTGGGCGCCCGCACCCGATTTTCCGACCTGGGCCTGGTGGTCATCGACGAGGAGCAGCGCTTCGGCGTGAGCCACAAGGAGCGCCTCAAGAAGCTCCGGGCCAACGTGGACGTCCTGGCCATGAGCGCCACGCCCATCCCCCGCACCCTGCACATGAGCCTGACAGGCCTGCGGGAGATGAGCCTCATCGAGACGCCCCCCAAGAACCGCCTGGCCATCGAGACCGTGGTGGCCCCCTGGAGCGACGAACTCATCGCCACGGCCATCCAGTTCGAGCTGCGCCGGGGCGGGCAGGTCTACGTGGTGCACAACCGCGTCGAGTCCATCGTCACCGTCGCCGCCCGCATCCGCGAGCTGGTGCCCGACGCCCGGGTGGGCGTGGGCCACGCCCAGATGACGGACGAGGCCCTGGAGGCCGCCATGCTGGGCTTCATGGAAGGGACCATCGACGTGCTGGTGGCCACCACCATCGTGGAGAACGGCCTGGACGTGCCCAACGCCAACACCCTCATCGTGCACCGGGCCGACGCCTTCGGGCTTAGCCAGCTCTACCAGCTCCGCGGCCGGGTGGGGCGCAGCGACGTGCCCGCCTACGCCTACCTCCTCATCCCCGGCAAGGGCGAGATCAGCGAGGACGCCCGCAAGCGCCTCCAGGCCCTGGAGGACTTCTCCGAGCTGGGCTCGGGCTTCCGGGTGGCGGCCCAGGACCTGGAGCTGCGCGGCGCTGGCAACATCCTCGGCGGCGAGCAGTCCGGGCACATCCACGACATCGGCTTCGAGCTCTACGTCAAGCTCCTGGAGGAGACGCTGCAGGAACTCCAGGGCCAGCCCAGCGGCACCTTCGAGGTGCGCATCGAACTGGGCGCGGCCCAGCTCTCCCGGCGCTGGGTGGACCAAGCGAGCGAGCGCCTGGTCGCCTACAAGCGGGCCTCCCGCCTTCGCACGGAACGCGACCTGGACCTGTACCGCCTGGAGCTGGAGGACCGTTTCGGCCAGATCCCGGCCGAGGACGAGGAGAGCGCGCGGTTCTTCGAGCTGCTCAAGGTGCGGATCCTGGCCCAGGCCCTGGCCGTGGGCGAGGTGTCGGCGGAAAAGGGCCGGCTCAAGCTGCGCCTCAGCCCCCAGACCTCCGTGGATCCCGCCAAGCTCATGGCCTGGGTGCGGGGCCGCAAGGACGCCCAGTTCAACCCGGACGGCACCGTGCTCCTGCCGGCCACGGGCCAGGGGGACGCCGTGGTGCGCCAGGCCCAGGAAGTGCTGGCGGCGTGGGCGGGGCTCCAGGGCTGACCCGGCAGGTGCAATCCGCGGGGGCCGTGGTAGGCTGAATCCTTTACTTCTCAAGGATATATGCCGTCCACAGCCGAAATCCGCGCCATCCATGATCTCCCCCTGCCCGAGCTGCTCTTCAGGGCCGCTACGGTGCACCGCGCCCACTGGAACCCGGAGGAGATCCAGTTCTGCACCCTGGATTCCATCAAGACCGGCGCCTGCCCCGAGGACTGCGCCTACTGCCCCCAGGCGGCCCGGTACGACACGGGCGTGAAGCCCGAGCCCCTCAAGGAGAAGGCCCGCGTCCTGGAGGGGGCCCTGGCCGCCCGGGCCGCCGGGTCCACCCGCTACTGCATGGGCGCCTCCTGGCGCGACGTGCGGGACGGGGAACCCTTCGACCAGGTCCTGGGCATCGTCTCCGAGGTGGCCGCCCTGGGCATGGAGGTGTGCGTCACGCTGGGCATGCTCAACGTGGACCAGGCCCGGCGCCTCAAGGCCGCGGGGGCCACGGTCTACAACCACAACATCGATTCCAGCCGCGCGTTCTACGAGACCATCATCTCCACCCGCACGTTCGACGACCGCCTGGAGACCATCCGCGCCGTGCGGGAGGCGGGCCTCGAAGTCTGCTCGGGCGGGATCGTGGGCATGGGCGAGAAGATCGACGACCGCATCCACTTCCTCCACGAGCTCACCCTCCTGGACCCCCCGCCCGAAAGCATCCCCATCAACCAGCTCGTGGCCGTGGAGGGCACCCCCCTGGCCGGGACGGAGCCCCCGCCCCCGCTGGAGTTCATCCGCATGATCGCCACCGCCCGCATCCTCTTCCCCCGGAGCCGGGTCCGCCTCAGCGCGGGCCGCACGGCCATGAGCGACGAGCTGCAGGCCCTGGCCTTCTTCGCGGGGGCCAACAGCCTGTTCACGGGGGACAAGCTCCTGACCACGCCCAACCCCGGGGCGACCCGGGACCACGTGCTCATGGACGCCCTGGGAATGCGGGTGGAAGGCGCCCTCAAGGTTTGATATAATAATTATTTATGTAGGATTCAAGCATGCAAGAAATGGACAAGGCCTTCGACTTCAAGACCGCCCAGCAGCGCTGGTATGAGCGCTGGGAAACCTCCCGCCTGTTCGAGGCGCAGCCCGACAGCGGCAAGAAGCCCTGGTCCATCGTCATCCCGCCCCCCAACATCACGGGCAACCTGCACATGGGCCACGCCCTCGTGTTCACGCTCCACGACGTGCTCACCCGCTTCAAGCGCGCCCAGGGCTTCGACGCCCTGTGGGTGCCCGGCGTGGACCACGCCGGCATCGCCACCCAGGTGGTGGTGGAGCGCCAGTTGAAGGAATCCGAGGGCAAGAGCCGCCACGACGTGGGCCGGGAGGCCTTCCTGGAGCGCCTGTGGTCCTGGAAGGACCAGAACCAGGGCGCCATCGAGAACCAGCTGCGCCGCCTGGGCGCGAGCGTGGACTGGACCCGCAAGCGCTTCACCATGGACCCCGACCTGAACCGGGCCGTGCGCAAGGTCTTCGCGGCCGCCTACAAGGAGGGCCGCATCTACAAGGGCCCCCGCATGATCCAGTGGGACCCCGCGAGCCAGACCGCCCTGTCCGACCTCGAGGTGAAGTACGTCGAGCGCCACGGCAAGCTCTGGCACATCCGCTACCCCCTGGCCGACGGCAGCGGCTTCGTGGTGGTCGCCACCACCCGCCCCGAGACCATGCTGGGCGACACGGGCGTGGCCGTGCATCCCGAGGACGAGCGCTACGGGCACCTGGTGGGCCGGAACGTGAAGCTGCCGCTCACGGACCGCGAGATCCCCGTGGTGGCCGACAGCTTCGTGGACCCCACGTTCGGCACGGGCTGCGTGAAGCTCACGCCCGCCCACGACCCCAACGACAACGCCGCGGGCCGCCGCCTGGGCCTGCCCAGCATCACGGTTATCGGCTTCGACGCGAAGATGACCGCCGAGGCTGGCCCCGCCTACGCCGGCCTGGACCGGTTCGAGTGCCGCAAGAAGGTCGTCCACGACCTCGAGGCGCTGGAACTCATGGAGAAGATCGAGCCCTACACCCACCAGGTCTCCGTGAGCGACCGCAGCGGCGCGGTGCTGGAGCCCCTGGTTTCCGAGCAGTGGTTCATGAAGGTCGACGAGGCTGCCCAGAAGGCCCTCGAATCCGTGCGCACGGGCCGCATCAAGTTCACCCCCGAGCGCTGGGCCGGGGTCTGGGAGCACTGGCTGGTGAACATCCAGGACTGGTGCATCTCCCGCCAGCTGTGGTGGGGCCACCGCATCCCGGCCTGGACCTGCGACGCCTGCGGGCACATCAACGTCGAGGAGGATGCCCCGGCGGCCTGCGGGAAGTGCGGCGCCACCACCCTCACCCAGGATCCCGACACCCTGGACACCTGGTTCTCCTCCGCCCTATGGCCCTTCAGCGTCTTCGGCTGGCCCGACCAGACCGACGATCTCAAGCGCTACTACCCCACCAGCGTCCTCATCACCGGCTACGACATCCTCTTCTTCTGGGTGGCCCGCATGGTGATGGCCGGCCTCACCTGGATGGACGACGTGCCCTTCAGGGACGTGTACTTCAACGCCCTGGTGCGCGACGAGCACGGCGCCAAGATGTCCAAGTCCAAGGGCAACGTCATCGACCCCCTGGAGACCATGGACGAGTTCGGCACGGACGCCCTGCGCTTCTCGCTCACGGCCATGGCCGCCCCCGGCACGGACATCTCCCTGTCCCGCTCCCGCCTCGAGGCCAGCCGCAACTTCTGCAACAAGCTCTGGAACGCCGCGCGCTTCGTGCAGATGAGCATGGACGCCGACGTCACCCTGGCGGTGGAGCCCGAACTGGGCGAGGCCGAATACTGGATGGTGGGACGCCTGCGCGAGAGCCTGGGCCAGGCAACCCGGGCCATCGAGGAGTACCGTTTCCACGAGGCGGCCGAGATCCTCTACCACCTGGTCTGGGACGACTTCTGCGCCACCTACATCGAACTTGCCAAGGTCACCCTCCAGCAGGGCACCCGGGCCCAGAAGGCCGCCATCCTGCACTTCCTGGACATCCTGCTGCGGGCCCTGCATCCGCTGGTCCCCTTCGTCACCGAGGAGATCCATGCCGCCGTCATGGCGGACCGGCTCCCCGCGGGCGAACCCGAGCTGCTGGCCGCCCGCGCCTGGCCCCTGGACGATCCCCTGCTCAAGGCGCAGGGCGGCGACCCCGGCCTGGTGCCCCGATTCCAGGAAGCCCTCTCCGCGATCCTGCGCCTCAAGGCCGAGAACGGCGTGGACCCCGCCAAGCGCGTGCCCGCCTTCTGCACCATCAAGGCCCTGGAGCCCTTCGCCGAGGGCCTCAAGAGCATCGCCCGCCTGGAATCCGTGGTCTTCCCCGAAGGGGACGTGCACGGCGCCACCCGCGCGGTGGCCGTGGTCAGCGGCGGCATGGTGGCCCTGGAACTGGCCGGCCTCAAGGATCCCGCGGCCGAGAAGGCCAAGCTCGAGAAGGAAAAGGAGAAGCTGGAGAAGGAGCTGGAATCCTCCCTGGCCAGGCTCGCCGACGAGTCCTTCACCACCAAGGCCCCCGAGGCCGCCGTGGCCAAGATGCGCGCCGGCGCCGCCGAGAAGCGCTCACGCCTGGACAAGATCAACGAACTGCTCGCGGTGGCCAACTAGGAAAGTCCCGGCTCTTTTCAGGAGGCTCTTCCGTCCACCGGCGGAGCCGGGGCATTCACCGGCAACAGGGCCGGTTTGACGGATTTGCCTCCCCGGCAGCATCCAGGCGCGCCTAGGCTTGAGGAAGCTGATTCTCAGACAGGTGCCCCATGACCCTCCGCATCCTCCCCATCCTCCTCTGCGTCACCGGAATGGCCTTCGCCGGCGATCCCAACCGCACCGAGACCCGCACCGAGCCCCTGGCCATGGGCGCCAAGCTCTGGGTCAAGCAGGGTGACGGCAAGATCGACATCAAGGGCTGGGACAAGGCCGAGGTGCAGCTCGTGGCCAAATTCGAGGAAGGTACCAACCACGAGGAGGCCCAGCTGGAGGTCCGGCACGTGGCCGAAGGCCTCGAGATCGAGGTCAAGCGCGAGCGCAACCACTTCCGGTTCCTGTTCATCGGTCACTTCCGCACACCGAAGTGCCACCTGACCCTCATGGTGCCCCGCAAGCTTTCCATGGACCTGCGCTCCGTCGACGGCGCCATCAGCGTCCAGGACCTGGAAGGCTACGCCGGCTGCCACACCGTGGACGGCAACATCTTCCTGCGCGCCATCAGCGGCGATGTGCACGCCAAGGCGGTGGACGGCGCCATCACGGCCCAGGACCTGCGGGCGCGCATCAAGGGCGGGACGGTGGACGGGGCGATCACCCTCGACCATGTGGAGGGCGGGGTCGACCTCCACACCGTGGACGGCAGCATCACCGCCCGGGACCTGGACGGCTGGGGCGAGGGCATCAGCCTTCGCACCGTGGACGGCAACATCGTCGTGCGCCTGGGCCAGGCCAAGGGCAATCTGGAGGCCAAGGCCGTGGACGGCAGGATCCGCTGCCAGCTGCCCGGCCTGACCTACCACGGCAATGGTTCCAACCACATGACCGGGCAGGTCCCGGGCCGGGACCAGCAGCTCGCCTTCCGCACCGTGGACGGCAACATCGACATCGAATAGCTACTGCACGGCCTCCACCTGGATGGCCAGCTCCCCCCCCTCGACGGCGAGGGCGGCCACATCGCCGGTGCGCAGCCGGCCTTCCAGGATCATGCGGGCCAGGCGGTTCACCACCAGCTGCTGGATCAGGCGCTTCAGGGGGCGCGCGCCCATCTGGGGATCGAAACCCTCCTTGCCCAGCCAGGCCAGGGCCTCGTCGGGCACGTCCAGGCGGATGCGCTTTTCCAGGAGCTGCGCGGCGACGCGGTTCATCTGGATGCCGGCCACGGCCTTCATGTCCTCCAGGGACAGGGACCGGAACGTGACCACCTCGTCCAGCCGGTTGAGGAATTCGGGCCGGAAGTGCGCGCGCAGGGCGTCCTGGATCTGGTCGCGGGCCTTGTCCACCTCGCCGCCGGCGGCGAAGATGGCCTGGCTGCCGACGTTGGTGGTCATGAGCACGACCGTGTTGCGGAAGTTGACGGTGCGGCCGCGGCCGTCCGTGAGGCGGCCGTCCTCCAGCACCTGCAGGAACAGGTCGAAGGTGCGGGGGTGGGCCTTCTCCATCTCGTCCAGGAGGATGACGGCGTAGGGGCGCCGGCGCACGGCCTCCGTGAGGCGGCCGCCCTCCTCGTAGCCCACGTAGCCGGGCGCGGCGCCGATGAGCCGCGTGGCGTCCGCCTCGTGGGTGAATTCGCTCATGTCGATGCGCACCATGGCGTTCTCGTCGTCGAAGAGGAACTCCGCCAGGGCGCGGGCCACTTCAGTCTTGCCCACGCCGGTGGGGCCAAGGAAGAGGAAGGAGCCGATGGGGCGCTTGGGGTCGCCCAGGCCCGCGCGGTTGCGGCGCAGGGCCTCGCTGATGGCCTCCAGGGCCGGGTCCTGGCCCACGACGCGCTCCCGCAGCCGGTCCTCCATGTGGAGCAGCTTCTGGATCTCGCCTTCGAGGAGACGGGAGACGGGAATGCCCGTCCACTTGCCCACCACGGCCGCCACGTCCTCCTCGCGGACCTCCTGGCGCAGCATGGCGCCGTCCTCGTCCTCGTCGGAGGCCAGGGCCTTCTCCAGGGCGGGGATCTCGCCGTACTCCAGGCGGGAGGCGACCTCGTAGTCGCCGCGGGCCTTGGCGCGGTCCAGCTCGATGCGCAGGTCGTCCAGGCGCTTCTGGCGGTTGCGCAGTTCCTCGATGCGGTGTTTCTCGTGCTCCCAGCGGGTGCGCAGGCTGCGCAGCTCCTCGGTGAGGTCGGCCAGTTCCTTGTCCAGCTCCACGAGGCGGGCGCGGCTGGCGCTGTCCTTCTCCTTGGCCAGGGCGTGGCGCTCCAGCTGGAGCTGCATCTCCCGGCGCTCGCGCACGTCGATGTCGATGGGGCGCGTGTCGATCTGCATGCGCACCAGGGACGCGGCCTCGTCCACCAGGTCCACGGCCTTGTCGGGCAGGAACCGGTCGGCGATGTAGCGCTGGCTCAGGTGCGCCGCGGCCACCAGGGCGGCGTCGCGGATCCGCACGCCGTGGTGCAGCTCGTAGCGCTCCTTGAGGCCGCGAAGGATGGAGATGGTGTCCTCCAGGGCGGGCTCGTCCACGAAGACGGTCTGGAAGCGCCGCTCCAGGGCGGCGTCCTTCTCGATGTGCTTGCGGTACTCGTCCAGGGTGGTGGCGCCGATGCAGCGGAGCTCGCCCCGGGCCAGGGCCGGCTTGAGGAGGTTGGCGGCGTCCATGCTGCCTTCGGCGGAACCGGCGCCCACCAGCAGGTGCATCTCGTCGATGAAGAGGATGATCTCCCCCTCGGCGTTCTGGATCTCCTGGATGACGCCCTTGAGGCGTTCCTCGAACTGGCCGCGGTACTGGGTGCCCGCCACCAGGGCGCCCATGTCCAGGGACATGAGGCGCATTCCCTTGAGGCTCTCGGGCACGTCGTTCTTGGCGATGCGCTGGGCCAGGCCCTCCACGATGGCGGTCTTGCCCACGCCNNNNCCGATGACGGGGTCGAGCTTGCCGGACTGGGCCACGGCGGTGAGGTCCCGGGCGTACTTCTCCAGGGCCGCGAACTTCTCCTCGGCCCGCTCGTCCTCCACCCGGGCGCCCTTGCGGGAATCGCGCACGGCGGCCTCGAGCTTCTTCCGGTCCAGGCCGAAGGATTCGAGGATCTTCTTGGCCTCGGTGCCGGCGTTGCCGAAGGCCACCAGCATGGCGTCCGTGGCCAGGAACCGGTCGCCCAGGCCCCGGCCCGTGTCGCTGGAGATCTCCAGGAAATGGCGCAGGGCGGCCCCCGCCTGGGGTTCCGACCCGCCGATGGCTTTGGGCATGGAGGCCAGGGAGGCCTCGGCGGCGTCCAGGATGCCTTTCACGGCATCGGGACCCGCGCCGGCCTTCTCCAGGATGGGCCTCAGCCCCGTGTCGGGGGCCAGCAGGGCCACGAACAGATGCATGGGGACGATCTCGGGAGCCTGGGCCGCGAGGGCCTTGTCCCGGGCGCCGACCAGGGCTTCGTTCGCTTTTTGGGTGAGGGGGAGCATGGCCATGAAAAGCCTCCACACCTCAAGATAGTTCAACCTTGATGATTTGCAACTAAGATTTTATGCGTTTGTTTTGTCATACCTCCAGCGGCCGAAGCCGGGCCACCAGGAGGAACTCCCGTCCCAACCGGCGCGGGTGGCTCCGTACGGCCCCTTCCAGGGCCAGGATCTCGAACCGCCGGCCGGCAAGATCCCGCACCTCGTCCGGGGAAATGGCGTAGGGCGGCTCGGTCAGGCCGGTGACGGTGTGGAAGAAGCCCCCCAGCCAGAGGCCGCCGGGGCGGAGCCGGCGGGCGCAGGCCTCCACGTAGTCGGCACGCCGGTCCGGGGCCATGGCCACGAAGCAGGTGTAGTCGAACAGGCCGTTGAACTCGGGAACCGCGGGGGCGAACCAGTCCTCCACCCTCCACCGGGCCAGGTCCCCGTAGCGGTCCCGGGCCCGCTGGATCGCGGCGGGGACGAAGTCCAGGCCCGTGGCCCGGTAGCCCCGCCGGGCGAGTTCAGCGGCATCATGGCCGAAGCCGCACCCCGGCACGGCCACGGCGGGGCCGGGGTCGAGGCCAAGATCC